>NZ_DALZVG010000002.1:0-199183 GCF_032012665.1 Scandinavium sp. | reverse complement strand
TCTCCCAGCTGAGCTATAGCCCCGTAACGTAAAGCGTGTCGTGTTGACGGGCGGCATAATATGAATTCCCTTGCCAGGTGTCAACGGCAAAATGTTCCCTCCAAATTCAATCGCTGAAAAAGCACGCAACCGAATGACATTGCGAGCGTTCTCGCAACCAGGAGTTAAACGCATCACGTTTTCAACTAAAAGGATGCTATAACATGAACCACTAATTCCACACAGGCACTCAGGAAATAGCATGATCAAGGAACGAATGACGCCGGAGGAACTCGCCCATCTGACCGGTTATAGCCGACAAACCATCAATAAATGGGTGCGAAAAGAGGGCTGGGAAACGTCGCCAAGACCGGGTGTTCAGGGCGGTAAAGCACGCCTTGTCCACGTCAGCGAACAAGTGCGCGCGTTTATTCGCAGCGCTCAGCGTGCAGCCGACAGCGCAGCAGCCGCTCACTCCGCCGAAGGCAGTTTTGACTCACTTCTGCTGTCGCTGGCAAAAGAGATGTCTGAGCAGGAGCAACAGCAGCTGACCAGCCTGTTGTTGCGTGAAGGCCTCACCGGCTTGCTGTTCCGTCTGGGAATCAGGACGTAAGGCACCCGATGAAAATACTTCACAGTAAAATGACCACGCAGGAGCTGGCGAACTGCGTAGGTATGGCGAAGCAGACGATCAACCGCTGGATCCGCGAACAAAATTGGGTCACGGAACCCATTCCTGGAGTGAAAGGTGGGCGCGCCCGGCTGATTCACATCACGCCGGAAGTGCGGGATTTCCTCTCTTCAACGCCCAAACTGCGCCACCTGTCGCTCACTTTAAAAGCAGCGGAGCCTGATTCGTTTTATCACGCGCAGGACAAAGATCCCGTCTGGCGGCAAATTCAGGAAGTCCTCGGGATGATGACGCCTGAAGAAAAACAGCGCTTACAGCTGTTATTAGTGCGGGAAGGATTACGGGGTTTTCTGCAGCAGCTGAATATCGCGGACTAACGTGAATAAAAAAATGACAGGCCTGAGCCTGCCATTTTATTAAGGATGGTTACTGCTGATTTTCACGTTCAGCAATAAATGCCAGCGCTTTGTTGATGCGTGCCACGCTTCGGCTCTTACCAATAGCATGAACAGTCACATCCAGCGCCGGAGACTGGCCTGCACCGGTCACCGCAACGCGCAGCGGCATCCCCACTTTTCCCATTCCCACTTCCAGCTCATCGGCGGTAGCCTGAATGGCATGATGAACGTTTTCCGCAGTCCAGTCGGTGATAGCGTTCAGCTTATCGCGTACCACTTCCAGCGGCTGACGGGCAACCGGGCGCAGGTGTTTCTTCGCTGCGTCTGCATCAAACGCCTCAAACTCTTCATAGAAGTAACGGCAGCTCGCCGCCATCTCTTTCAGCGTTTTGCAACGCTCGCCCAGCAGTTTCACCAGCTCAGACAGCTGTGGGCCGATACGGGTATCAATGTTTTCCTGCTCAATGTGCCACTGCAGGTGCGTCGCCACATACTCTGGCGCCAGAGTATTAATGTAGTGGTGATTAAGCCACTGCAATTTTTCAGTGTTGAATGCGCTGGCTGATTTGCTGACCGCGCTCAGGGAGAAGAGCTTGATCATCTCTTCACGGCTGAAAATTTCCTGATCGCCGCTGGACCACCCCAGACGCACAAGATAGTTCAGCAGGGCTTCTGGCAGATAACCATCATCACGGTACTGCATCACGCTGACTGCACCGTGACGCTTGGACAGCTTTTTACCGTCGTCACCGTTGATCATCGATACGTGCGCGTAAACCGGCACTGGCGCATTTAACGCTTTCAGAATATTGATCTGACGCGGAGTGTTGTTGATGTGGTCTTCACCACGGATCACGTGGGTGATTTCCATATCCCAGTCATCAACCACTACGCAGAAGTTGTAGGTTGGCGAACCGTCGGTACGACGGATAATCAGATCGTCCAGCTCCTGGTTGCTGAACTCAATCGGACCGCGAATCTGGTCGTCGAAAATAACGGAACCGTCCTGCGGATTGGCAAAACGCACCACGCAAGGTTCGTCAGCGGTATGATGTTCGTGACCATGGCGGCAGCGGCCGTCATAGCGCGGCTTCTCACCTTTTGCCATCTGTTCTTCACGCAGAGCATCCAGACGCTCTTTAGAGCAGTAGCATTTATATGCCGTGCCGGCGACCAGCATCTCATCAATCACCGCGTTGTAGCGATCGAAACGTTTAGTCTGGTAATAAGGGCCTTCATCCCACTCCAGGCTCAGCCAGTTCATGCCGTCCATAATAGCTTCGATAGCTTCCGGCGTGGAGCGCTCGAGGTCGGTGTCTTCAATACGCAGCACGAACTCACCGTCGTGGTTGCGAGCAAAAAGCCAGGAATAGAGAGCAGTACGAGCACCGCCGACGTGCAGATAGCCGGTCGGGCTAGGCGCGAAGCGAGTTTTGATTTTCATGAAATGGCCTTACGTTTAGAAAGTTGCCGACAGCCGGCAAATCCTGGGGGAAAAATAATGGGCAATATTCTATCACTCCCACCTGAATCCTCAATGTCGATCCCGCTGAAACGCTGCGCTTAGCGGATTTTGTTTATAAATCATGCGTCACGGGGCGATTTACGATCGTTTTGTTTAATTTTACGACGAACAAACAAAATCTTTGGAAAAGGCGTTGACTCATTTTCAACTCTCCCTATAATGCGACTCCACACAGCGGGGGTGATTAGCTCAGCTGGGAGAGCACCTCCCTTACAAGGAGGGGGTCGGCGGTTCGATCCCGTCATCACCCACCACTTTCTCGCCAGCTGAATTTCTTACTAAAAATGAAGTACCGAAGTGGGTGATTAGCTCAGCTGGGAGAGCACCTCCCTTACAAGGAGGGGGTCGGCGGTTCGATCCCGTCATCACCCACCACTTTCTCGCCAGCTGAATTTCTTACTAAAAATGAAGTACCGAAGTGGGTGATTAGCTCAGCTGGGAGAGCACCTCCCTTACAAGGAGGGGGTCGGCGGTTCGATCCCGTCATCACCCACCACTTCGGGTCGTTAGCTCAGTTGGTAGAGCAGTTGACTTTTAATCAATTGGTCGCAGGTTCGAATCCTGCACGACCCACCAATGTGGAAAGGCGCCCTAAAGGCGCCTTTTTGCTATGCGCAATTCGTCAGGATGAGACGAGTGGTATCCTGCACGACCCACCCATAACGTTTTTCAACATCCCTCTTTTTTCTTCTCAAGCCTTTATTCTATTCTGCCGATAACTCTTTTTTCATCCCTGAAAGGAGTTCACGATGACCAGCATTTCCATGCCCTCTTCTTCTGCCCCAGGATTACAAACAACCACCAGCACTGCCGCGCCACAGGGCAACGACACCTCATCGCAAATCACGCGTATCACACAGCAAATCACCAAACTGACCCAGCAGCTGAAAACCATTGCTGATGGTCCTGGCGATGCCGATGAGAAACAGAAACAGGCGGAGCTGATTCAGGAGCAGATCACGATGCTCGAAGCCCAGCTGGCACAGCTTCAGCGCCAGCAGGCGGAAAAAGAACAGGATCAGCAAACGGCATCAGCCCCTGTGACAGGGGTCAATAACCCGTCTGAAGACCATCAAATAGATATTTACGTCTGATACAGCGGATCGTGTTTCCGGGCGGCGGTCAGCGCTTCTGCCTGCTCACCGACAACATCCCACAGCGCCTGCGCCGCCGTCGAAAGCGATCGATTTTTGCGCCTGGCCAGCATCAGCTGCCGCTGAACCACGGGGGTCAGGCGCTTAACCGTCAACTGGCTTCCCTGCGGTAACGGCAACGCCAGAGCGGGTAAAATGCTGATCCCAATCCCCGCCTCAACCATAGGAAAGAGCGTCGCCGGATGGCCAATTTCCTGCACAATACTGGCTGTTATGTTATGAGCCTGCAGCGCAGCATCGATAAGCGGGCGACTGCCCGATGCATAATCCTGTAATACAAGGCGCGTGTTTTCCAGAGCCTGCCAGGTCACCTCCGGCAAGCTGGCAAACGGATGATCCTGATGACAGAGCACGAAAAACGGCTCCGAGAGAATCGACTCGCACTGTAAATCTCCGACGGCGCCCGGATCAATCACGATGCCAAAATCCACTTCCCCCTGACGAATGCTTTCCAGCACCCACCGCTGCGGACGATCGTGGAGGACAAAATCAATCTCCGGGTAGCGCCGGTTGCTGGCAGCAATGCACTGAGGAATCAGATGCGCCGAGATCGTCTGACTGGCCGCCACGCGCACTGTGCCTGTGAGCTGTTGTCCTACTCGCCCGGCTTCGCGCAATGTGCTGTTCAGTTCATCCAGCAATCGCTCAAGCCTGGCGGCCAGTTGCTGCCCGGCCTCAGTCAGCACAACCTCCCGGGTGGTCCGGTCAAGCAGGCGCACACCGGTCTGGTGCTCCAGCTCTTTGACGCTATGGCTGACGGCCGACTGGCTGAGGCCAATTATCTCCCCTGCCCGACTGAAGCTTTTGGCCTGTGCGACGGTGATAAACACCTTTAACTGGCGGAGCGAATAATTCATGGGATAAATTCATCAATGGATGCAATAAATCAATTTTATTTCTCAAAGTGAAATAAGCACAATAGCAGCATCGACTTTTCAGGAGCGTTTATGAAACTTTTTCGCATTCTCGATCCGTTCACGCTGACGCTAATCTGTACCGTATTGCTTGCCTCCCTGTTCCCCGCTCGCGGTGGCTATGTTCCGTTTTTTGAAGGCCTGACCACCGCCGCCATCGCCCTGCTGTTCTTTATGCACGGCGCTAAACTCTCCCGCGAGGCCATTATTGCGGGCGGCAGCCACTGGCGATTACATCTTTGGGTAATGTGCAGCACCTTCGTTCTGTTCCCGGTTTTAGGCGTGCTCTTCGCCCGTTGGGCGCCAATCGATGTTGATCCCGCACTCTACAATGGCTTCCTGTATCTCTGCATTTTGCCTGCCACCGTACAATCGGCGATTGCTTTCACTTCTATGGCGGGCGGCAACGTTGCCGCTGCGGTGTGTTCAGCCTCCGCATCGAGCCTGCTCGGGATTTTCATCTCCCCCCTGCTGGTCGGCCTGCTGATGAACCTCCACGGCGCGGAAGGCAGCCTGGAGCAAGTCGGCAAAATCATGCTTCAGCTGTTGCTTCCGTTCGTGCTCGGCCACCTCTCACGCCCATGGACCGGTGCATGGGTGGCACGAAATAAGAAATGGATTTCCAAAACTGACCAGACCTCCATTCTGTTAGTGGTTTACTCGGCCTTCAGCGAAGCCGTCGTTAACGGTATCTGGCATAAAGTGGGCGTGGGATCGCTGCTGTTTATCGTGGTTGTAAGTTGCGTGCTGCTGGCGATTGTGATTGCGGTTAACACCGTGGTGGCGCGTAAATGCGGATTTAATAAAGCCGATGAAATTACGATTGTCTTCTGCGGCTCGAAAAAGAGTCTGGCCAACGGTATCCCGATGGCCAACATTCTCTTCCCGACGGCGATGATCGGCATGATGGTGCTGCCGTTAATGATTTTCCATCAAATCCAGCTGATGGTCTGCGCCGTGCTGGCACGACGCTATAAGCAACAGGCCGAAGCGCGACAGGCGAAAGCGGCCGCTGATGAAGCGAAAGCCTAACGGCCGCGCTTGAGGGGCTGCACCAGATGCGTCAGCCCCTCTGTTTTGATAAGCAGCGTAATCGCCATCAGCTCACCCAGCCGCCCGGCTGGAAACTCATCCTTGCGGGCGAACCACAGAAGGTATTCTTCCGGCAGATCAATCAGCATCCGGCCTTTGTATTTCCCGAACGGCATCTCGGTGTTGGCTATCTCAATCAGCTGCTCTTTTTCCACTTTACGCTCCCAGCAACCGCAACATTTCTGCTTCGTCGATCACCTCGATACCCAGCTCCTGCGCTTTAGCCAGTTTTGAGCCCGCTGCCTCGCCGGCAATTACCAGATCGGTTTTCTTCGATACGCTGCCAGCCACTTTCGCACCGAGTTCAACCAGGCGGGCTTTCGCATCATCGCGTGACATCTGGCTCAGGCTGCCGGTCAGTACTACAGTTTTGCCGGCAAACGGACTGTCAATTTCTTCTGCTTTGATAATAACGGGAGCAGGCCAGTGCACGCCCTCGGCTTGCAGCTGTTGAATGACCTCACGATTGCTCTCTTCAGCAAAGAAGTTAAACACGTGCGTGGCGACCACAATGCCAACATCGGGGACTTTTTGCAGCTCCTCAATCGAGGCGCTTTCCAGCGCATCCAGCGCCCCAAAATGCGCAGCCAGCCCTGCTGCCGTCGCTTCACCCACTTCACGGATGCCCAGCGCATAGAGGAAGCGCGCAAAGGTCGTTTCTTTGGCTTTCTCCAGCGCGTTGACCACGTTCTGGGCCGATTTTGGCCCCATCCGATCGAGTCCGGTGAGCTTGCCTGCCGTCAGGCGGAACAAGTCAGCAGGCGTGTGGACATACTCTTTTTCGACCAGCTGATCGATGATTTTGTCACCCATGCCGTCAACGTCCAGCGCGCGGCGGGAAACAAAGTGCTTCAGCGACTCTTTACGCTGTGCGCCACAAATCAGGCCACCGGTACAGCGAGTGACCGCTTCGCCTTCGACGCGCTCGACGTCCGAGCCGCAAACCGGGCAGTGCGTGGGGAACTCGACTTCCCGGGTCTCTTCCGGGCGCTCTGAAAGCACCACATTCACAACCTGTGGGATCACATCCCCGGCACGGCGAATCACCACTTTGTCACCAATGCGCAGGCCCAGACGTTCGATCTCGTCAGCGTTATGCAATGTCGCGTTGCTGACCAGAACGCCCGCCACCTGCACGGGCTCCAGGCGCGCAACGGGCGTGATAGCCCCGGTGCGTCCGACCTGAAACTCCACGTCGCGCACAAAGGTCATTTGCTCCTGCGCCGGGAACTTAAACGCCACCGCCCAGCGCGGGGCGCGAGCGACAAAGCCAAGCTGTTCCTGTAGCTCGAGCGAATCGACTTTAATCACCACACCGTCGATATCGAACCCCAGATGCGGGCGATCTTCCTCGACCTGATGGTAGTAAGCGAGTACTTCCTCCGGTGAACCGCACAGCTTCACGCGGTTGCTGACGGGCAAGCCCCACGCCTTAAACTGCTGAAGGCGCCCCAGATGACTGCGCGGCAGTTCGCCGCCTTCGAGCACGCCGACGCCGTAGCAGAAGAAAGTAAGCGGTCGCTTCGCGGTAATGCGTGGATCAAGCTGACGCAGCGAACCCGCCGCAGCGTTACGCGGGTTGGCGAACAGCTTACCGCCCGTACGGCGCGCATCGTCATTGATTTTTTCAAAGCCCGACTGAGGCAGGAAAACTTCACCGCGCACTTCCAGACGCGCAGGAATATTCTCTCCGTGCAGCTTCAGCGGAATAGCGCGAATGGTACGCACGTTGGCGGTAATATCCTCGCCAGTGGTACCGTCTCCCCGAGTGGCAGCCTGCACCAGCACGCCGTTTTCATACAGAATGCTGACCGCCAGGCCATCCAGCTTCAGCTCACAGCAATAGGTCAGCGCGTCTGTGCTTTTCAGCCTGTCCTGCACGCGCTTGTTGAACGCAACGAAGCTCTCTTCATCAAAAACGTTGTCCAGCGAAAGCATCGGCACTTCATGACGAATCTGGCTGAAAGCGGTCAGCGGTGCGGCACCTACGCGCTGGGTGGGCGAATCCGGGGTAACAAGCTCAGGGTGCTGAGCTTCAAGCTCGCGCAATTCGCGCATCAGGCGGTCATATTCCGCATCCGGTACTTCCGGGGCATCCATGACGTGATAGAGGTATTCGTGATGGCGAAGCGTGGTTCGCAGTTCTGTCAGCTGTTGTTCGATTGATTGCATATCTCACCATCAATGATAAAAAACCCCCGACAGGCGGGGGTTCTGGAAGGGATTGCGACGCGCCAGAGTATCAGGCGTTGGCGTCTTTTACTTCGCGGATACGATCCTGATACTCACGCACTTTCTGCGGGGTAATCATCCGGCGCTGGTCATCAAGCACCACGCCGCCGACTTCGTCCGCGATGTACTGCGCAGACTGGAGCATCAGCTTAAAGTTTTGCAGCTCATCGCCGTAGGATGGCACCTGCATGAAAATGGTCACGCCAGGCGTTTGCATATCGCCCATGTTTTCCGGGTCGAAGGTGCCGGGCTTCACCATATTGGCGAGGCTGAACAGCGCCGGGCCACCGCCGCCAGGATTGAGATGGCGATGGTAAATGTTCATATCACCAAACACAAAGCCGGACTGCTCAACGCTGTTGCGCAGGAGTTCACCATTGATGAACGACCCCTGATGCGCGGCAACGCTGAGAACGATAACCGCCTCTTTGCGCTCAGCTTTTACAGGCTGTGGTGCTTCTGTAGCCGCAGGCTGCGTTTCTGGCGCGGGCTGAGGAGCAGCTGCCGGTTGCTGAGCAACAGGCTGCGGATCAGCAACAGCAGGCTGATGGGGCTGTGGAGCGGGTTGTGCGGCCTGCGGTGCAGAGACTGGCTGCTGATACTGCGGCGCAACGGGCTGCTGCGGCGCGGCATGCGGCTGATGCACAGGTGCGTGCTGCAGCTCTGCAGACGGCTGTACCGGAGCCTGATGCTGATGCACAGGCTGTTGGCGCACGGGTTGCTGCTGCGGCTGAACCGGCTGGCGTACAGGCTCGTCATGACGCACAGGCTGTTGCACCTGACGTTCATAAGGAGGCTGATACTGGTGCTGCGGAGCCTGACGGGTAGCGTCATGCTCCCCGGTATTCACGTTCTGGGCAGGGTTCACCCGATGAACGCGAACTTCACCTACGCCTTCAACATCGTCATCGAAGCCGTCGTCATCGGACTCATCGTCGTGACGCGATTTCATGCGTTTCATTGGGCGATCGCGGAACATTGAGGAACGTTCTTTGCGGCTGGTCCAGAAACCATGAACCAGTAATGCAATTATGGCGATCGCGCCAACAATGATTAATATCAGACGCAAATCCTGCATCATTATATTCTCTGTTGTTCTAACACCTTGCCACCACGGCAAACATTTACTCACTAAGAGTATTTGCCCATTACGTCAAGTGCAAGTGCGTACCGGGAAATCGGACGATAAAGATGAACCAAATCGTGCTTTTTGCTGTTTTTTCGAACATTTCTGAACTGGTCATCGTCTGACAACCCGATAAACTGGTCGCGCAACCGCCAGGACTTTGACAAAAGGAGTCTCCCCTGACCATGGTTTCCTCTTCCGTTCCCCGCAGTGGGGTATATTACTTTTCCCAGGGCTGGCAGCTGATTCGCCTGCCCGGCCTGCGTCGTTATGTTTTTATGCCGCTGCTGGTCAATATCATCCTGATGGGCGGCGCTTTCTGGTGGCTGTTCAGCAAACTGGGCAACTGGATCCCGGCGATGATGCAACACGTGCCAGACTGGCTACAGTGGCTGAGCTACCTTCTCTGGCCGATTGCGGTGATTTCCGTGCTGCTGGTATTTGGCTATTTATTCTCGACCATCACCAACTGGATTGCCGCGCCTTTCAGTGGGCTGCTGGCCGAACAGCTTGAAGCACGACTGACGGGCGCGACGCCGCCGGACACCGGCATTTTCGGCGTGCTGAAAGATGTACCGAGAATAATGAAACGCGAATGGCAAAAGCTGGCCTGGTATCTGCCACGGGCAGTAGTTTTGCTGGTTCTCTACTTTATTCCCGGCATCGGACAGACGGTGGCCCCGATACTTTGGTTCCTGTTCAGCGCGTGGATGATGGCTATCCAGTACTGCGATTACCCGTTCGATAACCATAAAGTGCCGTTCAAAACGATGCGGGAAGCGCTGCGCGCCCGGAAAGTCACCAATATGCAGTTTGGCGCGCTAACCAGCCTGTTTACGATGATTCCAATCCTCAACCTGGTGATCCTGCCAGTGGCAATTTGCGGTGCAACGGCCATGTGGGTCGACTGCTATCGCGATAAGCACGCCCTCTGGAAGTGATTGTCTTCTGTCTATAAAAGTAAATAAGGAGTGGCTTTTGCCACCCCTTATTCCATACTGATAACCTTTATTTCACATCAGCATATCGATATGCGAAAACTTTCCTTCCGCATCATGACCATCCGCGTATGCTGGTGTCGTTTCCCAAATTTCAGACAGTTAAGGACGGGCTATGAGTAAGATTTTTGAAGATAACTCGCTGACAATCGGTCATACGCCGCTGGTTCGACTGAACCGAATCGGTAATGGACGCATCCTCGCGAAGGTGGAATCACGCAACCCGAGCTTCAGCGTCAAATGCCGCATCGGTGCCAACATGATTTGGGATGCCGAAAAACGTGGCGTGCTCAAGCCAGGCGTTGAGCTGGTGGAACCCACCAGCGGCAACACCGGTATTGCGCTGGCTTATGTGGCTGCCGCACGCGGCTACAAGCTCACGCTGACCATGCCGGAAACCATGAGTATCGAACGCCGTAAGCTGCTGAAAGCGCTGGGTGCTAACCTGGTGCTGACCGAAGGCGCTAAAGGGATGAAGGGTGCCATCCAGAAAGCGGAAGAGATCGTCGCCAGCGACCCTGAAAAATTCCTGCTGCTGCAACAGTTCAGCAACCCGGCGAACCCGGAAATCCACGAAAAAACCACCGGCCCGGAAATCTGGGAAGACACTGACGGTCAGGTTGATGTGTTTATTGCGGGCGTCGGCACCGGCGGTACGCTGACTGGCGTATCCCGCTATATTAAAGGCACTAAAGGTAAAACCGACCTGATTAGCGTCGCCGTCGAACCGACCGACTCGCCAGTCATCGCCCAGGCTCTGGCTGGGGAAGAAATCAAACCCGGCCCGCACAAAATTCAGGGTATCGGCGCAGGCTTTATTCCAGGCAACCTCGATCTCAAGCTCATCGATAAAGTGGTTGCCATTACTAATGAAGAAGCCATTTCCACGGCACGCCGTCTGATGGAAGAAGAAGGCATTCTCGCAGGGATTTCTTCCGGTGCCGCCGTAGCTGCTGCGCTGAAGCTTCAGGAAGACGAAACCTTTACCAATAAGACTATTGTGGTTATCCTGCCTTCTTCGGGTGAACGTTATTTAAGTACCGCATTATTTGCCGATCTCTTCACAGAGAAAGAACTGCAACAGTAATGCCAAATGTAAAAAAATGACGAAAAAAGCACCCTTCCGGGTGCTTTTTTGTGGCATACGTCATACTTTTGGCCCACCTGGCATTGCTTCCCCCCGTCGGGTCTGGTATTTAACCATCACATTTATTTTGATGCGCGAAATTATTCAGTTCAGGATTTCCGCCTGCTGAATCGATTTTATGATTTGGTTCAAGTCTTGCTTTCGCTGCATAATGTTTAATGACGAGCTAAACGTCACCGGCCAGAAGTGCCTGCCAGGATTGCGTCAGACCTTCTGCGTCGTTTCGTATCCGCCGGCGCTAATCTATACAGGCTAAAGTGTAGCCGCCAGGCTAGACTTTAGTTCCACAACACTAAACCTATAAGTTGGGGAAATATAATGTTCCAGCAAGAAGTTACCATTACCGCTCCGAACGGTCTGCACACCCGCCCTGCCGCTCAGTTTGTTAAAGAAGCTAAAGGCTTCACCTCTGAGATCACCGTGACCTCCAACGGCAAAAGCGCCAGCGCTAAAAGCCTGTTCAAACTGCAGACTCTGGGTCTGACTCAGGGCACCGTAGTGACCATTTCTGCAGAAGGCGAAGACGAGCAGAAAGCAGTTGAGCATCTGGTTAAACTGATGGCTGAACTCGAGTAAGTTCACGAGTTCTTTTTAAAATCAGTCACAAGTAAGGTAGGGTTATGATTTCAGGCATTTTAGCATCCCCGGGTATCGCTTTCGGCAAAGCACTGTTGCTGATTGAAGATGAGATTGTCATCGACCGGAAGAAAATTTCTGCCGACGGCGTCGATCAGGAAGTTGAACGCTTTCTGAGCGGTCGTACTAAAGCGTCCGCACAGCTGGAAGCTATCAAGACTAAAGCTGGCGAAACGTTCGGCGAAGAAAAAGAAGCCATCTTCGAAGGCCACATCATGTTGCTGGAAGATGAGGAGCTGGAGCAGGAAATCATAGCCCTGATTAAAGATAAACACATGACTGCTGACGCAGCAGCCAATGAGGTTATCGAAGGTCAGGCAACTGCCCTGGAAGAGCTGGATGATGAATATCTGAAAGAGCGTGCGGCTGACGTACGTGATATCGGTAAACGTCTGCTGCGCAACATCCTGGGCCTGGCGATCATCGACCTGAGCGCCATTCAGGACGAGGTTATCCTCGTCGCTAAAGACCTGACGCCATCCGAAACCGCGCAGCTGAACCTGAAAAAGGTGCTGGGTTTCATCACCGACATTGGCGGCCGTACCTCCCACACCTCCATCATGGCGCGTTCCCTCGAACTGCCAGCGATCGTGGGCACCGGTAGCGTGACCTCTGAAGTGAAAAACGGTGACTATCTGATCCTCGATGCGGTTAACAACAAAGTGTACGTTAACCCGACCAACGAAGAGACCGAAGCCCTGCGTAAGATTCAGACTCAGGTTGCTGAAGAGAAAGCTGAACTGGCAAAACTGAAAGATCTGCCGGCTATCACCCTCGACGGTCATCAGGTAGAAGTATGTGCCAACATCGGTACCGTTCGTGATATCGACGGTGCAGAGCGCAACGGCGCTGAAGGTGTCGGTTTGTACCGTACAGAATTCCTGTTCATGGACCGCGACGCGCTGCCAACTGAAGAAGAACAGTTCGCTGCATACAAAGCCGTTGCTGAAGCCTGTGGCTCGCAGGCGGTCATCGTCCGTACCATGGACATCGGTGGCGACAAAGAGCTGCCGTACATGAACTTCCCGAAAGAAGAGAACCCGTTCCTGGGCTGGCGTGCAGTGCGTATCGCGATGGATCGCAAAGAGATCCTGCGCGATCAGGTTCGCGCTATCCTGCGTGCTTCTGCTTTCGGTAAACTGCGCATTATGTTCCCGATGATCATCTCTGTTGAAGAAGTTCGCGCCCTGCGCAAAGAGATCGAAATCTACAAACAGGAACTGCGCGACGAAGGTAAAGCCTTTGACGAAGCAATCGAAATCGGCGTGATGGTGGAAACCCCAGCCGCGGCGACCATTGCCCGTCATCTGGCGAAAGAAGTTGATTTCTTCAGTATCGGTACCAATGATTTAACGCAGTACACCCTGGCAGTTGACCGTGGTAATGATATGATTTCGCACCTCTACCAGCCAATGTCACCGTCCGTCCTGACGCTTATCAAGCAAGTTATTGATGCTTCTCATGCTGAAGGCAAGTGGACTGGCATGTGTGGTGAGCTTGCAGGCGATGAACGTGCTACACTTCTGTTGCTGGGTATGGGTCTGGACGAATTCTCTATGAGCGCCATTTCCATCCCGCGCATTAAGAAGATTATCCGTAACACGAACTTCGAAGATGCGAAGGTTTTAGCAGAGCAGGCTCTTGCTCAACCGACAACGGACGAGTTAATGACGCTGGTTAACAAGTTCATTGAAGAAAAAACAATCTGCTAATCCACGAGATGCGGCCCAAATTACTGCTTAGGAGAAGATCATGGGTTTGTTCGATAAACTGAAATCTCTGGTTTCTGATGATAAGAAAGACACCGGAACTATTGAGATTGTTGCCCCGCTCTCTGGCGAGATCGTCAACATCGAAGACGTGCCGGATGTTGTTTTTGCTGAGAAAATCGTGGGCGATGGCATTGCCATCAAACCAACCGGTAACAAAATGGTTGCGCCGGTTGACGGTACCATCGGCAAAATCTTTGAAACCAACCACGCGTTCTCTATCGAGTCCGACAGTGGTATCGAGCTGTTCGTTCACTTCGGTATCGACACCGTTGAACTGAAAGGCGAAGGTTTCAAACGTATCGCAGAAGAAGGCCAGCGCGTGAAAGTTGGCGATCCGGTAATCGAGTTCGATCTGCCACTGCTGGAAGAGAAAGCGAAGTCTACTCTGACTCCGGTTGTTATCTCCAACATGGACGAGATCAAAGAGCTGATCAAACTGTCCGGCAGCGTAACCGTTGGTGAAACCCCGGTTATTCGCATCAAAAAATAATTGATGCTGCATGGATAAAAAAATGGCGCCTACGGGCGCCATTTTCGTTTCTGCTCTTTGTCACTAGCGCGGCGGTAAAATCAGCTCGTCATAGCCCTTTTCAAGCGTGTAGCCCATCACTTCTACGACACGACTTCCGGCCGCGCGCACTGCGTCCTGCAAGGTGTTCCCCTGCACAACGGCGCTAATCAGCTCCGAACAAAACAGATCGCCTGTGCCTTTCAAATCGGTTGCCACACGCGGCCAGCCGCTGATATCAACGCTCTCTTTTGTCACCAGAACCACATGAATATCGTTGTCGTCCGGCACCGGCGCGCTGGTGATTGCCACCCATTTTAACGTGTCGGAAAGCAGACCTTTCGCTGCGGCAATCGCCTCGTCGAGCGTATCGCACGGCTTGCCGCTTAGCACGCCCAGCTCAAATACGTTTGGCGTGATGCCCTGCGCCAGCGGCAGAAGATGCTCACAATAGGCGGCAGGAATCTCTGGTTTCACGTACACGCCGCTGTCGGTATCGCCGATCACCGGATCGACCAGAATCATCATCTGCGGATGTTTTTCCCGCATGGCCTTCAGCCATTCAGCCAGAATAGCAATCTGGCTGGCGCTGCCCATGTAGCCGGTGGTGACGGCTTTCAGTTCGCGCAGAGCGTCACGCTCTTCCAGCGCCCGCAGGTAACCGCTGAACCACTCATCAGGAATAACCCCGCCGTAGAAAGTATCGTAATGCGGCGTGTTGCTGAACAGCACCGTCGGCACGGCCAGCACGTTCAGGTGATGCTGTTTGATATTCGGCACCGCCACGCTGTTGCCCACGCTGCCGTAGACCACCTGAGACTGCACGGCCACAATGTCGGCCTGCTGCGCCCGGGTTTTATCCCGAAAAAGTATCATTTCCATGACCGTTAAATCCCCGCCCCCTGACTGTAACTTTCTTCGCCAAACACGCCGGTCGACAGATACCGATCGCCGCGATCGCAAATAATGGCAACCACGACCGCGCCGGGATTGGCCTTCGCCACCCGCAGCGCCCCCGCGACCGCCCCGCCGGAACTCACGCCGCAGAAAATACCTTCCCGCACCGCCAGCTCACGCATGGTATTTTCTGCATCGCGCTGATGAATATCCATGACCTCATCCACCAGAGCGGCATTATAAATCCCGGGCATATATTCCGCGGGCCAGCGGCGGATCCCCGGAATACTGCTGCCCTCTTCCGGCTGCAGCCCGACGATGGTCACCGGCTTATCCTGTTCGCGAAGAAAACGAGATACGCCGGTAATGGTGCCGGTCGTTCCCATGCTGGAGACAAAGTGCGTGATTCGCTGATTTGTTTGCTGCCAGATTTCCGGCCCGGTGGTGGTGTAGTGCGCGTAAGGGTTGTCGGGATTGTTAAACTGGTCGAGAAGCTTGCCTTCACCGCGCTTCGCCATCTCAAGCGCCAGATCGCGCGCGCCTTCCATGCCCTGTTCCTTGCTGACAAGGATCAGCTCAGCGCCGTAGGCACGCATTGCCGCGCGGCGCTCCTGGCTCATGTTGTCCGGCATCAGCAGCTTCATGCGATAGCCTTTCAGCGCCGAGATCATCGCCAAAGCGATACCGGTATTGCCGCTGGTCGCCTCAATCAGCACATCACCCGGTTTGATTTCGCCGCGTGATTCCGCCTGCACAATCATGGAAAGCGCCGCACGGTCTTTAACGGATCCGGCAGGATTATTTCCTTCGAGCTTGACCCAGATTTCACTGCCGTTCGCCGGCGTCAGGCGCTGAAGCCTGACTAAGGGAGTATTGCCGATGGTGTGTTCGAGTGTTGTCACTTCTGCATTCCAATAAAAAAGCCCGGTGCGCTGTGCTTACCGGGCCTACAAAACCATGCATTTTCTTGTAGGCCGGGTAAGCGGAGCGCCACCCGGCAACATCAGGATGCAATAAAGCTATCAGGCAGATTCCGCCAGAGCAAGCTCCTCGCGGTTTTCAATCCGCGTTTTCCCGTCGTAAAGGCGTGCATGCTGTAGCCCCACAAACAGGCGCTCTCCGCGCAGTGGAGCATCATCGCCGCGCATGACAACGGTCAGCGTTTCGTTATACCAGCCGAGCGGCTGCACAACGAGCTGGGTGTAATGGCCTTTCGGGCTGGCTTCCAGCACCTGCACGGGCAGCGGAGAATCCAGGCTTGTACGGCGGCTCACGTCCACTTCCCACGGACGGAGGAACAAATCGACCGGTCCCTGATAAGCTGGCGTGTAGCCAAGCGGCCAGCGGTGCGCTCCAACGTGGAATTGCCCTCCGCGAACGGTGCCTTTCAGGCGGTTCACTTCCCCCATAAACTCCAGTACAAATCGTGTGGCTGGTTCACGCCAGACCTGATCGGGCGCGTCCACCTGCTCAATATTGCCCTGGCTCATCACCACCACGCGGTCAGCAACTTCCATCGCTTCTTCCTGATCGTGGGTCACGAACACGCTGGTGAACTTCAGCTCTTCGTGCAGCTGACGCAGCCAGCGGCGCAGCTCTTTACGTACCTGCGCATCCAGCGCACCGAACGGCTCATCCAGCAGCAGAATTTGTGGCTCAACGGCCAGCGCACGTGCCAACGCCACGCGCTGTTTCTGCCCGCCGGAAAGCTGTGCAGGGTAACGATCCGCCAGATGTGCCAGCTGAACCATTTCCAGCAGTTTGGTGACTTTGGCTTTAATTTGCGCCGCATTCGGGCGCTCACGGCGCGGCAGCACCGTCAGGCCAAAGGCGATGTTGTCGAACACCGTCATATGGCGGAATAACGCATAGTGCTGGAACACGAAGCCAACTTTGCGCTCGCGGGCGTGTAAGCGGCTAACATCCGTACCGTGGAAGCGAATCTGCCCGCTGGTCTGATGCTCCAGGCCGGCAATAATACGCAGCAGGGTAGTTTTGCCGGAGCCCGACGGCCCAAGCAGCGCCACCATCTGACCGGACGGAATATCCAAAGAAATATCATTCAGCACCTGAGTGCGCCCAAACGATTTCTTAATGCCGGCAATTTCAATGCTCATGATGCTTCTCCTGATGCACGCGTTTTTCCTGATTTTCCAGGCGCCACTGCACCACACTCTTCAAAAACAGGGTCAAAATAGCCATTAACGTCAGCAGGGCCGCGGCGGTGAAGGAACCCACTGTGTTGTAGTCCTGCTCGAGTAATTCAATCTGCAGCGGCAGCGACAGCGTTTCACCACGAATCGAACCGGAGACCACCGATACTGCGCCAAATTCACCTATCGCGCGGGCGTTGGTCAGCACCACACCGTACAGCAGCGCCCAGCGAATATTCGGCAGCGTGACCCGGCGGAACATCTGCCAGCCAGAGGCGCCGAGCAGAATCGCCGCTTCGTCCTCATTACTGCCCTGGCTCAGCATCACCGGTACCAGCTCACGCACCACAAACGGACAGGTAACGAAAATCGTCGCCAGCACCATTCCCGGCCAGGCAAACATAATTTGCAGGTTATGCGCATCCAGCCACGAACCTAGGGGACCGTTCGAGCCGTAGAACAGCAAATACACCAGACCTGCCACAACAGGTGAAACCGCAAAAGGAATATCCAGCAGCGTCAACAGCAGCTGGCGGCCCGGGAAGTTAAATCGCGTCACCAGCCAGGCCAGCAGCGTGCCGAACACCAGGTTCACCGGCACGGTGATAAGCGCAATCATCACCGTCAGCCAGATGGCATGCAGCATGTCCGGGTCGGCCAGGTTTTGCAGCACCGGCATCAGCCCTTTGCTGAATGCCTGCACAAAGATGTAAATCATCGGCACCAGCAGGATAAAGGCCGATACCAGCAGCCCGGTGCCTATAAGAAACCATTTTCCCCAGTTAATGCGGGGCGCGTCATAGCGTTTCAATTGCGTAACTTCCGCCATTAGTGACCTACCACACGTCGACCAAAGCGACTTTGCAGGGTGTTGATGGAAAACAGCAGCAGCAGCGACGCCGCCAGGATCACTGAGGCAATCGCGCTCGCCGCCGGATAGTCAAACTCCTGCAGGCGGACAAAAATCATCAGCGAGGTCACTTCCGTTTTCCAGGCAATGTTGCCCGCAATAAAGATCACCGCACCAAACTCACCGAGGCTGCGAGTAAACGACAGCGCAACCCCCGCCAGCAGCGCCGGGGAAAGCTCCGGCAGCACTACTTTACGGAAGCTCTGAATGCGCGTGGCTCCGAGCGTTTCCGCCGCTTCTTCGTATTCGGGGCCCAGCTCTTCCAGCACGGGCTGAACGGTACGCACCACAAACGGGATGCTGGTAAAGGCCATCGCCACCGCAATTCCGAGCCAGGTGTACGTCACCTTGATATCGAACTTCGCCAGCCATTCGCCATAGAAGCCATTAACAGAAAACAGAGAGGCCAGCGTCAGGCCCGCCACCGCCGTTGGCAGGGCAAACGGTAAATCCATCAGCGCGTCGAGCAGCGTGCGGCCCGGAAAACGGTAGCGCGTCAGGATCCATGCCATCAGCAGGCCAAACACGCCGTTAAAGATGGACGCCACGAATGCCGACAGCAGCGTCACTTTGTAGGCAGCCACTACCTGAGGGTTGGTGATGACTTCCCAGTACTGTGCCCAGCTCATCTGCGCCAACTGCATCACCAGCGCGCTGAGCGGCAGCAGCAGAATCAGACACACAAACAGCAGGCTGGTGCCGAGGCTTAAGGTAAAGCCCGGCAGCACTCGCCGCGAAGAGACAGCAAACATTACTTATGCCCCGCCGCCAGCAGCTTATCCAGCTCGCCGCCGCTGGCAAAATGGGTCTTCATCACTTCAGGCCAGGAGCCGAACTGATCTTCCACACGGAAGAGATCGGTTTGCGGGAATTTGTCTTTCAGCTTGTCCATCACGGTCGGGTTATTCACACGGTAGGAGTAATCGGTAATGATGGTTTGCGCCTGCGGGCTGTAAAGCCAGGTCAGATAGGCCTTAGCGGCTTCTTCCGTGCCGTTGGCTTTGACGTTTTTATCGACCCAAGTCACCGGAAACTCGGCCAGAATGTTGGTTTTCGGCACCACCACTTCGAAGCCCTGATCGGCATACTGTTTACGAATGTTGTTCACTTCGGATTCAAACGTGATCAGCACATCGCCCAGACCACGCTCAACGAAGGTGGTGGTCGCGCCACGGCCGCCGGTATCGAAGACCTGCACGTTTTTGAGGAACTGCGTCATGAACTGTTCAGTTTTGGCGTTATCGTTGCCATCGGCTTTGGCGGCTGCACCCCAGGCGGCAAGATACGTATAACGGCCATTACCGGACGTTTTGGGATTAGGGAAAACCAGCTGCACGTCGGTGCGGACTAAATCGCTCCAGTCATGAACGTTCTTCGGGTTGCCTTTGCGCACCAGGAACGCCATGGTCGAATAGAACGGCGAGCTGTTGTTCGGCAGACGGCTCTGCCAGTTGGCCGGGATAAGGTTACCTTTGTCATGCAGAATCTGTACGTCAGTCACCTGGTTGTAGGTGACCACATCCGCCTTCAGGCCCTGCAAAATCGCCAACGCCTGCTTGGATGAACCGGCATGAGACTGTTTAATCGTCAGCTTGTCGCCGCCGTGCTCTTTCGCCCACTGCTGTTCAAACGGAGGATTCAGGGCCGCAAACAGCTCGCGTGAAACGTCATAGGAACTGTTCAGCAGTTCAGTTGCCTGTACCTGGGTTGCCAGCAGCAGAGCGCCGAGCGCCAGGGTTCCTTTTTTCAGTGATGTAACGGCCATTGCGCACCCTTATCAGAATAATGACTATCTTATGGCCATCATATTTATAACGAGGATGAAAGCAGTAACGGTTTTATATACCGTTTGGTGATTTACAAGTTTAAAACAGAATAAGAGGTTACCCGACGTCGATTTGATACACTCGGCAAACAACTAATGGAGGATAAAGCCATGCGTCAAAGGACAATTGTCTGCCCGATAATTCAGAACAACGGTGAGTACCTGTTGTGCAAAATGGCAGATGACAGAGGCGTTTTCCCCGGCCAGTGGGCCCTCTCCGGTGGCGGAATGGAGCCCGGAGAAACCATGGAGCAGGCGCTGCTACGGGAGATTGCCGAGGAGCTGGGCGATAAGCTGGAAATCAGCCAGATCGCGCCGTGGCACTTCCGTGACGATACGCGAATCAAAACCTACGCCGATGGCACACAGGAAGAAATTTACATGATTTACCTGATGTTTGACTGCGTCAGCGCCAATCGGGACATTACGCTTAATGAAGAGTTTCAGGCCGTGGCGTGGGTGCGGCCAGAGAAGCTGGGTGAATACGATTTGAACGTGGCGACGCGCCAGACGTTTATCGATAAGGGATTATTGTAGATTGTATTGCCCGGTGGCGGCTACGCCTTACCGGGCCTGTATTTTGCAGGCCGGTGCAAGCGCAGCGCCGCCCGGCATAGTGATTTTTACAGCGCCAGCAATTTATCCAGGGAAGGGGCGAAGTAGTAACCGCCGGTCACCGGTTTGGTGAAACGCAGCATCGCGTCACGCTTGCCGTCTGTGTCACCAAACATGCTCAGCAGCTGCTGCTCAATATTGTACAGACGCGCACAGTAGGCGCAGAAGTACAGGCCATGCGTGCCGCTGGCGGTGCCGTACGGCAGGCTCTGACGCACAATCTTCAGGCCTTTGCCGTTCTCTTTCAGGTCGACGCGCGACAGGTGCGAGGTCTCAGGACGATCGTCACCGTCGATCTCTTCGTTGGCTTCTTTGGTTCGGCCAATCATCATTTCCTGATCCGGAATGCTCATGCGGTTCAGCTGTTTGAGGTTGTGCTCCCAGCGCTGGACGAACACGTAGCTGCCGCCCGCGTCCACGCCGTCGGCAATCACCGCCACCTCACGGCGAGTTTCTTCGCCTGCCGGGTTTTCGGTGCCGTCAACGAAGCCGCTAAGATCGCGCTCTTCCACCCAACGGAAGCCGTGAATTTCTTCTTTCACGTCAATGGCTGCACCAAACGCTTCCATAGCGGCCTGAGCGACAGAGAAGTTTACGTCATGACGCAGGGAGAGGATGTGGATCAGCACATCATACTGCGTAGCCGGAGCAAGACCTTTGCCATAAGGGGTAAAATCTTTCAGTTCCTCCGCCCCCTGGCCGCCGCTGAGGCTACGCCAGGTCTCATGCCCGAATGCAACCACTGCGCCGAGATGCGCATCGGGGAATTTCGCTTCAAAGGTGGCCAGCTTATCGGCAAACACTTTGCTGCACTCACGCAGGGCGTTGACGTCCCCTTTCACATTGGCTTCAATCCAAATCGCCGCACGGCAATGTTCCGGCAAAATGCCGCTCTGAACCTGAGACATCGCTGCTCCTCCTGAAAAAACAAAAAAAGATGCCACGACATCGTGGCATTGATTGATGCGGCGTATTATACCCGCTTTTTTGTCAGGGCAGCTTGTCCGCGCGCAAATTAGCGACGCCAGATAATCTTACTGACTTTCCAGCTTTTCAGGGAGTCGTCCGGCGGCATCAGCTCCTGTGGCCCGGCCCATTCGCCGCTGAACAAGTAGCTGATATGCTGGCTGTCTTTGGCTTTACACTCGACGCCCGCGCTGTCGTCGCCGGTCGCTTTTTCGCAGCTGCCGTACGCTTTGCTGTACAGATCGCTGAAGCGCGTGCCAATTTTACCGCCGTCGGCCACGCCGATGTCACTGTCCATCACGTCAATGCGGCTCAGGGTTCCCGCCTCACCGTTCACCACCAGCGCCACTTTGTCGTCCTTTAGGGCTTCGAAGTATTTTACGATGTTGCCTTTGTCTGTCTTCATGCCGCTGCGCAGGCGGTAATCGCCGTCCAGCGCATCACTGATGGCTTTTTCATCCAACGGCGTGGAGGCCGTCAGATCACCAACGCCCTGTTCGGTGACTTCGGTTGAGGAGCCAAACCAGTTCCACGGCAAAGCGGACGACCAGTGCACCGAGCTCAAGCCCGAGCTGACGGTCGCGCAGCCGGTTAATGCCAGAGGAAGCGCGCAGAGTAATAAACGCATCGATTTCATTTCAGGGTCCTTTCTATGTCAACACAACGCCAGTTGGAGTCCGGAACGGCAGAAAAGTGCCATTAATCCTCAGACAGGGAAAAACAGGCGCGTAAACGGCGGTTACTGAGCAGCCACCAGAGGGCAAAAATATCCATCACCACCAGCGCGAGGCCAATACCGCTCAGCGGCTCTCCCTGCAACCACAGCAGCGGCTGCCAGGCCAGCAGTACCAGCTGTGCCGCTATCAGCACCCAGCGCATTGCCGCCCACAGGCGCGGACTCTGATGCCGCCGCCCGCTAAGCAAAAACGCGACGACCGCAGGTACACCCGGCAGCAGGCCAAGCCAGAAATTATCACGATCGGGATAAAACAGATTCAGCAACGAGTCGCCCTGCTGGCGCGACGCGCCGGCCATCACGAACAGCACCCAGGTCCGGGCCTGCAACAGCAGTACGCACCAGAACAGAAAGGGCAGCCGAAGCCGCCCGTGACCATCGTATGCCGACGGTGAAAACTCAATATTCTTCATCTTCAATCAGGCGCTTACCCAGCACGGCCACATCGCCATGCTCGTAGCCCAGGCGTTCATACATGCCCTGGACCATATCATTATCTTCGCGCACCATAATTTGCAGCTTCGGACAGCCGCGGGCGATCAGTTTTTTCTCCAGCCGGTTGAGCAGCGCGTTAGCGATCCCTCTTCCCCGATAGTCCGGATGAACGCCAAGGTAATAAGCCGAGCCGCGGTGACCGTCGTAGCCGCCCATCACGCTGCCCACGACTTCACCATTAACCTCGGCCACCAGAAACAGGCTGACGTCATGATTGAGCTTACGCTCAATATCCATTTCCGGGTCGTTCCATGGGCGCAGCAGGTCGCAACGCTCCCAAAGCGTAATAACCTCTTCGAAATCGGACTGGCGAAAAACGCGTATCTCCATGGTATTACCCATCTTTTCAGGTTTAAAAACAGTGATTATGGCGCGAACGCCTTAATTAGCCAATATCTGGCGAATAACGCTCAAAAAAATGGCATAATGTTGCATTGTCACGTATTGAAATGAAAAGTAAAACAATTCTCATCCCGAAAAGTCGTAACGGAAAACACGATACGATATAACACATGGATTATTTATTTTTACACATCAGGCCGCATGAGCACTTTTAAACCCTTAAAAACACTCGCTTCGCGCCGTCAGGTGCTGAAAGCCGGACTGGCCGCGCTAACGCTGTCCGGCATGTCCAAAGCCATCGCAAAAGATACAACGCTGAAAACCAGCAACGGCCACAGCAAACCGGCGGCGAAGAAAGCTGGATCCCGCCGCATCGTGATGCTCGATCCGGGGCATGGCGGTATTGATACCGGCGCCATCGGCCACGGCGGTTCCAAAGAGAAGCATGTGGTGCTGGCCATTGCCAAAAACGTTCGCTCTATCCTGCGTGGTCACGGCATCGACGCCCGCCTGACGCGCACCAGCGATACCTTTATTCCACTGTACGACCGCGTGGAAATCGCCCACAAACACGGTGCGGATCTGTTTATGTCGATTCACGCCGACGGCTTTACGAATCCAAGTGCTGCCGGAGCCTCGGTATTTGCCCTCTCCAACCGCGGGGCAAGTAGCGCCATGGCGAAATATCTCTCCGATAAAGAGAACGCCGTTGATGAGCTGGCGGGCAAAAAAGCGCTCGATAAAGATCACCTGCTCCAGCAGGTGTTGTTCGATCTGGTACAAACAGACACTATTAAGAACAGCCTGACGCTCGGCTCGCATATTCTGAAGCAGATTAAACCGGTGCATAAGCTGCACAGCCGCAGTACGGAACAGGCGGCGTTCGTGGTGCTCAAATCACCGTCAATTCCCTCGGTGCTGGTCGAGACTTCGTTCATAACCAACCCGGGTGAGGAGAAGCTGCTTGGCACGACTGCATTTCGCCAGAAGATTGCCAACGCCATTGCTTCCGGCATCCTCAGCTATTTCAGCTGGTTCGATAACCAGAAAGCCCACGTGAAGAGACGTTAATGAAACCCGATGTCGCCCAGGTCAAAGCCTTTTTACTCAATCTTCAGGACCGTATCTGTCAGCAGCTTGCTGAAATCGACGGCAGTGAGTTTATTGAAGACAGCTGGCAGCGCGAGGCTGGCGGTGGCGGTCGCAGTCGGGTGCTGCGCGAAGGCGGCGTTTTTGAGCAGGCCGGCGTCAACTTCAGCCACGTCCACGGTGATGCCATGCCCGCCTCCGCCACGGCGCATCGCCCGGAGCTCGCTGGCCGCAGCTTTGAAGCAATGGGCGTGTCGCTGGTGGTCCATCCCCGCAGCCCGCACGTGCCCACAAGTCACGCTAACGTCCGCTTCTTTATCGCAGAAAAGCCCGGTGCCGATCCGGTGTGGTGGTTTGGCGGTGGTTTCGATTTAACCCCCTACTACGGCGTGGAAGAGGACGCCGTTCACTGGCACACCGTTGCCCGCGACCTGTGCCTGCCGTTCGGCGAAGACGTTTATCCGCGCTACAAAAAATGGTGCGACGACTACTTCTTCCTGAAGCATCGCCACGAGCAGCGCGGCATCGGCGGCCTGTTCTTTGACGACCTGAACACCCCAGATTTCGACACCTGCTTCGCCTTTATGCAGGCGGTGGGAGACGGCTTCACCGATGCCTATCTGCCAATCGTTGAGCGCCGTAAAGCGCAGCCCTGGGGTGAGCGTGAACGGGATTTCCAGCTTTATCGCCGCGGGCGCTATGTGGAATTTAACCTGGTGTGGGATCGCGGCACGCTGTTCGGCCTGCAAACCGGAGGCCGCACGGAGTCGATTTTAATGTCGATGCCGCCGCTGGTGCGCTGGGAGTATAACTGGCAGCCAGAAGAAGGCAGCCCAGAGGCTGCCCTGAGTGAGTTTATTCAGGTGCGGGACTGGATTTAATACCGGGCGGTGCATTCGCTTGCCCGGCCTACGCTATCCTGTAAGTCGGGTTAGCGTAGCGCCACCCGACAAACTCCTTAAAGCGGCTCAGTCTGCGCCTCAACCACCGCCAGCGCCACCATATTGACGATGCGGCGTACCGAGGCGATTGGCGTCAGAATGTGCACCGGCTTGGCCACCCCCATCAGCACCGGGCCGACGGTCACGCCCTCTGAGCTGGAAACGCGCAGCAGGTTGTAGCTGATACGCGCCGCTTCCATATTCGGCATCACCAGAATGTTGGCGGCACCTTTCAGCGGGCTGTCTGGCATCCGTTCCTGGCGAATGCTTTCCACCAGCGCGGCGTCGCCGTGCATCTCCCCGTCGATCATCAGTTCCGGATCGCTCGCCCGCACCAGCTCAAGGGTCTCACGCATTCTGACTGCCGCTGCACAGTTCGACGATCCAAAGTTCGAATGCGACAGCAGCGCCACGCGCGGCTCAATCCCGAAGCGGCGCACGGTTTCCGCCGCCATCAGGGTGATTTCCGCCAATTGCTCCGCCGTTGGGTCGTTGTTGACGTAGGTGTCAGCAATAAAGGTGTTGCCGCTTGGCAGCAGCAGCGCGTTCATTGCGCCCGCCGTGTGGACGCCATCGCGATAGCCAAACAGCTGCTGAATCACGGTGAAGTGCTCATGATAATCGCCGATGGTGCCGCAAATCAGCGCATCCGCTTCACCTCGCTGGACCATGATCGCGCCAATCACCGTGGTGTTACTGATCACGTGGCGCTGCGCCTGCTCCTGGGTGATCCCCTTGCGCTTCATGATGGCGTAATACTCCATCCAGTACTCTTTAAAGCGTGGGTCAGATTCGTTGTTGACGATTTCAAAGTCCACGCCAGGCTTCATTTGCAGGCCAAGCTTTTGCAGACGCATTTCGATAACGTTCGGACGACCAATCAGAATCGGCTTCGCCAGACCAAGCGTAATCAGCTCCTGGGTAGCATGCAGCACGCGAGTATCCTCACCTTCCGCCAGCACCACGCGTTTCGGCTCTTTGCGCGCCTGGGAGAAAATCGGCTTCATGAACAGGTTGGTTTTGTAGACGAACTCGCTCAGCTTCTCTTCATAGGCGGCGAAATCGGCAATCGGACGCGTCGCCACGCCCGAATCCATCGCCGCTTTGGCCACGGCCGGCGCGATTTTCACAATCAGGCGCGGATCGAACGGTTTTGGAATGATGTACTCCGCGCCAAAGCTCAGATCCTGATCGCCATAGGCGGAGGCCACCACTTCACTTTGCTCGGCGTGCGCCAGTTCGGCAATCGCGTGCACCGCCGCAAGTTTCATCTCTTCGTTAATCGCCGTTGCGCCCACGTCCAGCGCGCCGCGGAAGATAAACGGGAAGCAGAGCACGTTGTTCACCTGATTCGGGTAGTCGGAACGCCCGGTGCAGATGATGGCGTCCGGACGCACCTCTTTCGCCAGGGTTGGCAAAATTTCCGGCTCAGGGTTAGCCAGCGCGAGGATCATCGGCGCGCGGGCCATTTTCTTCACCATCTCCTGGGTGAGGACTTTCGGGCCAGAGCAGCCGAGGAAAATGTCAGCGCCTTCGATAACGTCGTCCAGCGTGCGCTTGCCGTCATCAATCACCGCGTAGGCCGCTTTGGTCTCCGCCATGTTCGGTTCGCGATCTTTATAGATAACGCCCTTTGAATCGCAGACCACGATATTGTGTTTCTGCATCCCCAGCGCCACCAGCAGGTTCATACAGGCAATTGCCGCCGCGCCTGCTCCGGAGACCACCATGCGCACATCAGAAAGATTTTTTTCAACCACGCGCAGGCCGTTCAGGATCGCCGCCGTGCTGATAATCGCCGTACCGTGCTGATCGTCATGGAACACGGGAATGTTCATGCGCTCGCGCAGCTTCTGCTCAATGTAAAAGCACTCCGGCGCTTTGATATCTTCGAGGTTAATGCCGCCAAAAGTGGGTTCCAGCGCAGCGACCACATCGATGAACTTATCCGGATCGAGCTCATCCACTTCGATATCGAACACGTCAATCCCGGCAAATTTTTTGAACAGCACGCCCTTCCCTTCCATCACCGGCTTCCCGGCAAGCGCACCGATATTACCGAGGCCAAGTACCGCGGTACCGTTAGAAACCACCGCCACCAGGTTGCCGCGGGCAGTGTATTTGTAGGCCGCCAGCGGGTCTTTCTCGATTTCAAGGCACGGGGCGGCAACGCCCGGCGAATAGGCCAGCGCCAGGTCACGCTGGGTCGCCAGCGGTTTGGTAGGCGAAACCTGAATTTTCCCGGGGACTGGGAATTCGTGGAAGTCGAGAGCGCTTTGTTTTAACTGGTCATCCATTTGGGGTTCCTTTTTTACATCACGTCATTATCAGGAGAAATGTCTTCCCGGTGCTAACCCCTGAGTATCCTCCGTTACTGTTTTGTAAACTTTGAAGGCCGCCATACTCTCGTCATCAAAACGCCATTTTGTTATTAATTTTTAACACCTCTGTTAACACGCATCGCAAAGCAAGGCGATCGTCGTCTGCTATGCTTTTGAGTTAAGACCTTCATTCATCATCCGGAACGGCAAGCGAAAACATTCGTATAACGCCTTGCTTTCTAAGGAGTCTTATTTCATGAACCAGCTAGATGGCATTAAGAAATTCACCACCGTGGTCGCCGACAGCGGCGACATCGAATCCATCCGCCATTATCAGCCCGAAGATGCCACCACCAATCCGTCGCTTTTACTCAAGGCCGCCGGGCTTGAGCACTACGCACACCTGCTTGACGACGCCGTGACCTATGCCAAAAAGCAGGGGGCAAGCCGCGAACAGCAGGTGGTCGACGCCAGCGACAAACTGGCGGTCAACTTCGGGGTAGAAATTCTGAAAAGTATTCCCGGGCGTGTTTCCACCGAAGTGGACGCACGCCTGTCGTTCGATAAAGACAAGAGCATCGCAAAAGCGCGCCATCTGGTAGAGCTGTATGCCGATCAGGGCATCGACAAATCCCGCATTCTTATCAAGCTCGCGTCAACCTGGGAGGGCATTCGTGCCGCCGAGGTGCTGGAAAAAGAGGGCATTCACTGCAACCTGACGCTGCTGTTCTCCTTTGCCCAGGCCCGCGCCTGCGCAGAAGCGGGCGTGTTCCTGATTTCCCCGTTCGTCGGGCGTATCTATGACTGGTATCAGCAGCGCGAGCCGATGGATCCGTACGTGGTGGAAGAAGATCCCGGCGTGAAATCGGTGCGCAATATCTACGATTACTTTAAACAGCACCGTTATGAAACGGTGGTGATGGGCGCAAGCTTCCGTCGCACCGAGCAAATTCTGGCGCTGGCGGGCTGCGACAGGCTGACCATTGCCCCGCCGCTGCTGAAAGAGTTGCAGGAGAAAGACGCTGAAGTGAAGCGCAAGCTGATCCCGGCCTCGCAGTTCTTTAACCGCCCTGCACCGCTCACCGAAGCACAGTTCCGCTGGGAGCACAATCAGGACGCCATGGCGGTGGATAAGCTGGCCGAAGGCATCCGCCTGTTCGCCGTCGATCAGCGCAAACTCGAAGATCTGCTTGCCGCCAAACTGTAATTTTTGCCACGGAGAATAACTATGTCCCGTAGAGAGCTTGCCAACGCCATTCGCGCCCTGAGCATGGACGCAGTACAGAAAGCCAATTCCGGCCACCCGGGCGCGCCCATGGGGATGGCGGATATCGCCGAGGTGCTGTGGAACGATTTTCTAAAGCACAACCCGAACGACCCGCACTGGCTCGACCGCGACCGCTTTATTTTATCCAACGGCCATGCCTCCATGCTGCTGTACAGCCTGCTGCACCTGACGGGCTACGATTTGTCGATGGAAGAGATTAAAAACTTCCGCCAGCTGCACTCCAAAACGCCTGGCCATCCAGAAATAGGCTATACGCCGGGCATTGAAACCACCACCGGGCCGCTCGGTCAGGGGCTGGCGAATGCCGTCGGGCTGGCGATTTCTGAACGCACGCTCGCTGCGCAGTTCAACCGGCCGGATCATGATATCGTCGATCACTATACCTACGTCTTTATGGGCGACGGCTGCCTGATGGAGGGCATCTCGCACGAGGCCTGTTCTCTGGCAGGCACGCTGGGGCTCGGTAAGCTGATTGGTTTCTACGATCACAACGGTATTTCCATTGACGGTGAAACCGAAGGCTGGTTCACCGACGACACCGCCAAACGCTTCGAGGCCTATCACTGGCACGTAGTGCATGAGATCGACGGGCACGATCCGGAAGCGGTGAAAAAGGCGATTCTGGAAGCGCAAAGCGTGAAGGACAAACCGTCGCTGATCATCTGCCGGACGGTGATTGGCTTTGGTTCACCGAACAAGGCCGGGAAAGAGGAGTCGCACGGCTCGGCGCTGGGCGAAGAAGAAGTGGCGCTGGCGCGTAAGCAGCTGGGCTGGAAGTACCCGCCGTTTGAGATCCCAAAAGAGATTTACCAGGCCTGGGACGCCCATGAGAAAGGCGAAAAAGCCCAGCAGAGCTGGAATGAAAAGCTCGCAGCCTACAAAAAAGCACATCCTGAACTGGCAGCAGAATTTATACGCCGCACCCGCGGTGAGCTGCCGGAAAACTGGCAGAATGAGTCTCAGGCTTATATTGAAAAATTGCAGTCTGAACCCGCTAAAATCGCCAGCCGTAAAGCGTCGCAGAATGCGCTCAATGTCTATGGCCCAATGCTGCCGGAGCTGCTGGGCGGTTCAGCCGATCTTGCGCCCAGCAACCTGACCATCTGGAAAGAGTCGGTTTCGCTGAAAGAAGATCATGCCGGAAATTACATTCACTACGGCGTACGAGAATTCGGTATGACCGCCATCGCCAACGGTATCGCCCACCACGGCGGCTTCGTGCCTTACACTGCCACTTTCCTGATGTTCGTCGAATACGCCCGCAACGCGGCGCGCATGGCGGCGCTGATGAAGGCCCGGCAGATCATGGTTTACACCCACGACTCCATTGGGCTTGGCGAAGATGGTCCAACGCACCAGGCGGTGGAACAGCTCGCCAGCCTGCGATTGACGCCAAACTTCAGTACCTGGCGACCATGCGATCAGGTGGAAACAGCAGTCGCGTGGAAAGCGGCTATCGAAAGGCATAACGGGCCGACGGCGCTGATCCTCTCGCGTCAGAACCTGGCGCAGATGGAACGGACACCGGATCAGGTGAAAGACATCGCGCGCGGCGGCTATGTGCTGAAAGACGCGGGGGGTAAACCCGATCTGATCCTTATCGCCACCGGTTCGGAAGTTGAAATCACCGTACTGGCGGCGGAAAAACTCACGGGTGCCGGGCACAACGTTCGCGTGGTATCGCTGCCCTCTACGGATGTATTTGACGCCCAGGATGAAGCGTATCGCGAATCCATACTGCCTTCGGACGTAACGGCGCGCGTGGCGGTAGAAGCCGGGATTGCCGACTACTGGTACAAATACGTCGGGCTGAAAGGGGCGATTGTCGGCATGACAACCTTCGGGGAGTCCGCGCCTGCCGAGAAGCTGTTCCCATTCTTCGGCTTTACGGTAGAGAATATCGTCGCGAAGGCGCACAAGGTGTTGGGGAAATAGTCGTTGGTTGTTGCCGGATGCGGCTTTGCCTTATCCGGCCTACAAAGCACCAGCCCTTGCAGGCACGATAAGCGAAGCGCATCGGGCAATCAGCGAGTGATCCACAGCGTCGGCCAGGCATCCGGCCCCTGCCAGCTGTCGCAGGCCGGTTGCCCGGCGTAGCGCACCAGACGAAAACGCTGGCCATCATAGCGCCAGCGCGTTTGCACACCGCAGTCGCCCTGGCCGCGTCCCTTCTCCAGCGTGATCAGCTCCCGGGTTTTGTCGTTGAAGGTGAGATTGACCAGTTCAATCTCCCTTTCTTCGCTGTCCGGCGGCTGAAACGGCAGACGCAGGCGCACGGCCTGCGCCACAAACGGCTTGTGCCGTGATACCAGCCATGCGCGATAAATAGTGTTATACGCCCCGGATTCACAGCTCATCATCAGCAGCGCTTTTTCATCGGTAAGCGGTGTAACCCACACTTCGCGCCGAAGCGGGTCGAGCGAGCACTGACTGCTGCTCATGCGCAGACTGCCATAATCCAGTAGATCGTTAAATTCGTCGTGGCTGAACGGCACAGGCGTCGGGTTAACTTTCGCCACGGATTTCAGCGCGGGCGCGGGCGGCACGCTCAGCGGGGGCTCATCACCCTTTCCAATCCACGCCGTTTCGCTTCCGACGCGTTTTTGCCTGTCGTCGATAAACAGCAGCGCCGCTTTCAGCCCCTGCAGGGAAATTTGCTGCGTGCCCTGCACCAGCGTCAGCGCCTGTCCTTCCTGAATATGCTGCAGGAAGACGTTGATGGTCTGCGTATCATGAGTACTGAGGTGCCACGGCGTAATCTGCCAGCGATCGCCGGTGAGCTTCAGTGGTGACGCATCCAGCAGCAAGCGGGGAGCAATGGGCGGGATTTTGGGCAGCACATTTTGCGGGCCACCCAGTTCGATACGCAACGTGGAGTCGTTGTGCGCCCCTGCGCTGCGGGTCAGGGTCATCACCAGCCCGTGATGTAAGCCGGTGTTTCGCGTCGTACAGAAGTTCTGGTTATTGCAGGTAACCTGCCAGTCGCTGAATTCCTGTTGCACAGGCGCACTCCAGGCCTGCGTCAACGGCAACCCGAGAAGCCAGCAAAGGAAAAACAGACGGTAAAGCACGAGATGACCCCAGAAGAAAAAAACGCCCCAAACTGGCTCGTATCCTCGCTGGCGGCCATCTTTTACTCAATCGGATTAGTCCATTAAACCGGCGTTGTGCAGATATTGCAGAAGGATGACGGCTTTGCCGTCGCGGATTTCGCCGCTTTTCACCAGCGCCAGCGCCTGGCTAAACGGCAGTTCCAGTACGTCAATATCTTCATCTTCCACGCCGCCACCTGCGTTGGCCCGCTGTGAGTCGTCATATTCAGCGATAAAGAAGTGCACCAGCTCCGTCACGCCGCCCGGCGACATATACAGTTCAAACACTTTGCGCACGTCCTTCACCTTATAACCGGTTTCCTCAACGGCTTCTTTGCGAATGCACGCTTCCGGCTCGTCGTCATCGAGCAGGCCGGCGCAGGTTTCAATCAGCCTGCCATCGGCGTTGCCATTAACCCACGTCGCCACGCGGAACTGACGCACCAGCACCACGGTTTTCTTTTGCGGATGATAGAGCAGGATCGTCGCGCCGTTGCCGCGATCGTAGACTTCGCGCTTATGGCGCACCACTTCGCCATCCTTGCGCGTTAAGTCGTAGGTGATGTTGCGAAGAACGAAGTAATTGTCCGACAGGATTTTGTCTTTGATGATGTCGATGTGAAACGCCATGCTGGCTCCTCAGCGTCAAATAAGCGTCTCAGTCTACGCGCTACGTCACATTTTGTCCTTACGGACGTTTATCTTGACTTATGTATGCTTTGGGCGAAAAGCGGCATGATAATTTACACTATCTCCTTAATTTCTCCACGTTTCGCCCAGGCCTTGCCGCTACAGTGTGCAAAGCCTGTCATAACAAAAAAATACGCGTAATGAGGTCCTGATTCTGATGGCGAATTTCTTTATCGATCGCCCCATTTTTGCCTGGGTGCTGGCCATTCTGTTGTGCCTGACCGGCACGCTGGCAATTTTGTCGCTTCCCGTTGAGCAATATCCTGATTTAGCGCCGCCAAACGTGCGCATCATCGCTAACTATCCAGGGGCTTCCGCACAAACGCTGGAAAATACGGTCACCCAGGTTATCGAGCAGAACATGACCGGGCTCGACAACATGATGTACATGTCCTCCCAGAGTAGTTCTGCCGGGCAGGCTACTGTCACCATCACCTTTACCGCCGGAACCGATCCGAACGAAGCGATGCAGCAGGTGCAAAACCAGCTACAGTCCGCGCTGAAAAAACTGCCGCAGGCCGTGCAGGATCAGGGCGTGACGGTACGTAAAACCGGCGATACCAACATCCTGACCATCGCGTTCGTGTCCACGGACGGCAGTATGGATAAGCAGGACATCGCTGACTACGTCGCCAGTAACGTCCAGGAGCCGCTGAGCCGCGTCAACGGCGTGGGCAACATCACCGCCTACGGTTCTCAGTATTCAATGCGTATCTGGCTGGACCCGGCGAAGCTCAACAGCTATCAATTGACTACCCAGGATGTTACCGACGCAGTCAGCTCACAGAACGCCCAGGTCGCCGTCGGCCAGCTGGGCGGTACGCCGCAGGTGAACAAACAGGCGCTGAACGCCACGGTAAATGCGCAATCCCTGCTGCAGACGCCGCAGCAGTTCCGCGATATCACATTACGCGTTAATCAGGACGGTTCCGTTGTCACACTCGGCGACGTTGCCACCGTTGAACTCGGCGCGGAAAACTACGATTACCTCAGCCGCTATAACCGCAATCCGGCTTCGGGGCTAGGGGTTCAGCTCGCCTCCGGCGCTAACGAAATGCAGACCGCAGAGGCGACGCTGGCGCGTCTCGACGAACTCTCGCACTATTTCCCGCACGGGCTGGAATACAAAATAGCGTATGAGACCACGTCGTTCGTTAAGGCATCGATTCACGACGTGGTGAAAACGCTGCTGGAGGCCATCGCGCTGGTGTTCCTCGTGATGTACCTGTTCCTGCAAAACTTCCGCGCCACGCTTATCCCGACCATCGCCGTGCCGGTGGTGCTGATGGGCACTTTCGCCATCCTCTTCTCCTTTGGCTATTCGATAAACACCCTGACGATGTTCGCGATGGTATTAGCCATCGGCCTGCTGGTGGATGACGCCATCGTGGTGGTGGAGAACGTCGAACGCATCATGAGCGAAGAAGGGCTCTCGCCGCGTGAAGCGACGCGAAAATCGATGGGTCAGATTCAGGGTGCGCTGGTCGGCATCGCGATGGTGCTGTCAGCGGTATTTATCCCGATGGCCTTTTTCGGCGGCACCACCGGCGCGATTTACCGCCAGTTCTCGGTGACTATCGTGTCGGCGATGGTGCTGTCGGTGCTGGTGGCGCTGATCCTGACGCCCGCGCTGTGCGCCACGCTGCTTAAGCCTCTGCACAAGGGTGAACAGCACGGGCAAAAAGGCTTCTTCGGCTGGTTTAACCGCATGTTCAACCGCAACGCCGAGCGCTACGAAACCCGCGTCGGCAAAATCCTCCACCGCAGCATGCGCTGGATGCTGATTTACGTCCTGCTGCTGGGCGGGATGGTGTTCCTGTTCCTCAGGCTGCCGACCTCTTTCCTGCCGCAGGAAGACCGCGGCATGTTCCTGACCTCTATTCAGCTGCCGAGCGGCTCCACGCAGCAGCAGACGCTGAAGGTTGTGGAGAAGGTCGAGGACTACTTCTTTAAAAACGAGAAGGCTAACGTTGCCTCTATCTTTGCCACCATCGGCTCCGGCCCCGGAGGCAACGGCCAGAACGTGGCGCGTATGTTTATTCGCCTGAAGGACTGGGACGACCGCGACGCCAAAACAGGCTCCTCGTTTGCCATTATTGAACGAGCCACTAAAGCCTTTAATAAGATCAACGAAGCGCGCGTGTTCGCCAACAACCCACCCGCGATTAGCGGCCTCGGCAGTTCAGCAGGCTTCGACATGGAGTTGCAGGATCACGCCGGGCTGGGCCACACGGCCCTGATGGCCGCCCGTGATAAGCTGCTCGATCTGGCAGCCAGCGATCCTGAGCTGACCCGCGTGCGCCACAACGGCCTCGACGACAGCCCGCAGCTGCAGATTGATATCGACCAGCGCAAAGCACAGGCGCTCGGCATCGCTATCGATGACATCAACGACACCATGCAGACCGCATGGGGCTCAGACTACGTCAACGACTTTATGGACCGGGGCCGTACCAAGAAGGTTTACGTGCAGTCCGCCGCGCCATACCGCATGCTGCCGGACGACATCAACTTCTGGTACGTGCGTAATAACAAAGGCGAAATGGTTCCTTTCTCTGCATTTGCCACCTCACGCTGGGAAACCGGTTCGCCGCGTCTGGAACGTTACAACGGCTATTCCGCGCTGGAGATTATCGGTGAAGCCGCACCGGGCGTCAGTACCGGGACCGCAATGCAGGTGATGGAACAGCTGGTCAGTCAGCTGCCGACAGGCTTTGGTCTGGAGTGGACGGCAATGTCATACCAGGAACGCCTCTCCGGCGCGCAGGCCCCTGCCCTGTACGCCATTTCGCTGCTGGTAGTATTCCTTTGCCTGGCAGCGCTGTATGAGAGCTGGTCAGTGCCGTTCTCGGTCATGCTGGTGGTGCCGCTTGGGGTGATCGGCGCGCTGCTCGCCACCTGGATGCGCGGGCTGGAAAACGACGTCTACTTCCAGGTCGGTCTGCTGACGGTTATCGGGCTGTCGGCGAAGAACGCCATTCTGATTGTTGAATTCGCGAACGAAATGAATGAGAAGGGTGAGGATCTGCTGAAGGCCACGCTGCACGCCTGCCGCCAGCGTCTACGCCCAATCCTGATGACCTCGCTGGCCTTTATCTTCGGCGTGCTGCCGATGGCGACCAGCACCGGCGCGGGCTCCGGCAGCCAGCATGCCGTCGGCACCGGGGTAATGGGCGGGATGATTTCTGCGACCGTACTGGCCATTTTCTTCGTACCGCTGTTCTTCGTGCTGGTGCGTCGTCGCTTCCCGCTGAAGCCGAAGCCGGAATAAAAAGCAGGCATTAAAAAAGGCGACTTTGCTGGTCGCCTTTTTTGTCGCTCCTGCCGGTACACCTCGAAAACAGTTAGCGCATTTGCTCTTATTTGGAATTATTTACGAAGCATCCCTTCGATAAAGTCTTTCCAGTTTCCCAGTTCATGTTCGATCATAACAGCCTCTCTTATTATTATGGGTAGTGTACGAAAATAGCCTGGTGGTGTGAAGACGGTTTGCTCCATCGCTGCGATAACTGCCTCTCAGCCCTTACAGACCGGGCATGTGCTAACTATGAGCGAATTTATGTTAATTTAATGTGACGCACAGCAATATTCAGAAACAGTACAACTTCCGCATGATTTCACCTCGTTATGCACTATTACCGAAAATTCATTCATCTTATTTTCGCGCTATTTTCAGACGACCGTGGTAGGGTCTGAGGCCTATTTCGCGTATGATTCAGGCAGGCTTTTCGCTTATTCTAAAAATCTGAGCTATTCACCTGCTTTACTGCAAAAGGATTAACCATGATTACGATGTATGGGATTAAAAACTGCGACACCATTAAAAAAGCCCGCCGCTGGCTGGATAACCATCATGTGGAGTATCGCTTTCATGACTACCGGGCAGACGGTCTCGATCGTGCATTGTTAGACACTTTTATCGCTGAGCTGGGCTGGGAAGCGCTGCTCAATACGCGCGGCACCACCTGGCGCAAGCTGGATGAATCGCTTCGTTCCACCATTACCAACGCCGATGCCGCCGCCGCGCTGATGATCGAAATGCCGGCAATCATCAAACGCCCATTGCTCTGCGCGCCCGGTCAGCCTATGCTGCTGGGCTTTAGTGATTCCAGTTACCAGACGTTTAACGAGGTGTAGTGTATGTCATGCCCGGTCATTGAGCTGGCTCAGCAGCTTATTCGCCGCCCTTCCCTTAGCCCCGACGACGCGGGCTGCCAGGCGCTGATGGTTGAGCGCCTGCGCGCAATTGGTTTTACCGTGGAAGCCATGGACTTTGGCGATACCCAAAACTTCTGGGCCTGGCGCGGCAAAGGGGAAACGCTCGCCTTTGCCGGACATACCGACGTGGTGCCAACCGGCGATGCCGATCGCTGGATCAATCCACCGTTTGAACCCACCATTCGCGACGGCATGCTGTTCGGGCGCGGTGCCGCAGACATGAAAGGTTCTCTGGCAGCGATGGTGGTTGCGGCAGAACGCTTCGTCGCACAGCATCCGAACCACAAAGGCCGTCTGGCATTTCTTATCACCTCCGATGAAGAAGCCAGCGCCACCCACGGCACCGTGAAAGTCGTGGAAGCGCTGATGGCGCGCAACGAGCGTCTGGATTACTGCCTGGTAGGTGAACCATCAAGCACTGAAGTGGTGGGCGACGTGGTGAAAAACGGTCGTCGCGGCTCCATGACTTGCAATCTGACCATTCACGGCGTGCAAGGCCACGTGGCTTATCCGCATCTGGCCGATAACCCAGTGCACCGCGCAGCCCCGATGCTCACCGAGCTGGTGGCGACGGAGTGGGATAAAGGCAACGAATTCTTCCCGCAGACCAGCATGCAGATTGCCAACATCAAAGCAGGCACCGGCAGCAACAACGTCATTCCGGGCGAGCTGTTCGTACAGTTCAATTTCCGCTTCAGCACCGAACTGACCGACGAAATGATTAAACAGAAGGTGATCGCCCTGCTGGATAAACACGAGCTGCGCTACAGCGTTGACTGGTGGGTGTCCGGCCAGCCGTTCCTGACGTCCCGCGGTAAGCTGGTGGATGCGGTGGTGAATGCCATTGAGCACTATAATGAAATTAAACCGCAGCTGCTGACCACGGGCGGCACCTCCGACGGGCGCTTTATCGCACAGATGGGGGCGCAGGTGGTAGAGCTTGGGCCGGTGAACGCCACCATTCATAAAATCAACGAATGCGTGAACGCCGCCGACCTGCAGCTTCTGGCCCGGATGTATCAGCGGATTATGGAACAACTGGTCGCGTAGGCGGCATGACTTTGAGAGGTAACAGGCATGGACTGGCTGGCAAAATATTGGTGGATTCTGGTGCTGGTGTTTCTGGCAGGCGTGATGATTAACGTGATCAAAGATCTCAAGCGCGTCGATCCGAAGAAGTTTATGGCAAACAAGCCTGAGCTTCCCCCACATCGTGACTTCAACGACAAATGGGACGATGACGACGACTGGCCGAAGAAGAAGCCTTAATAGTTTAAAAGAAAAGCGCCTGCGGGCGCTTTTTTGTTTAGCGGTTAAACAGAAGATAAGGCCTGATTTTCAGCGCCTGAATGACGCAGATAGCGAGTCGGTGTTGTCCCCGTATAATGACGGAAAAAAACGATAAAGGCACTGTCGCTGACAAAATCAAGGTGCTGTGCAACCTGACTTAACGGCCAACCGTCAAGAAAAAGAAGCTTGATAACGTGCAAATGCCGCCTTCGGACGGCATTTCTCAGCTTTGTATGAGTCCGTTGAGAGCGAAAAGCGGACCTTCAAATCCGAATAGGCTCCGTTGATGAACCATGGCTGTCAGTTCTGCCGTTATTAACATGGAGCAGACTGAATAACGACCCATTTCATTCTTAACAAATACATTCAGTGGCAAGAAAGATAGATTCTGACTCATGACAAGCAGGATGATTCATTTGTATAAAGAGATTTCTCCTTCCGGACGTGTTTTAAACCTGCGATGCATCCAGAGATACTGCTCAGGGGCACGGAGAATTTCACGCTCAATGATTTTATTCATATAAGCAGCTGCGGCGACCCCGTCCTCCTCAGGATAGTCCGGCAACGGATGACTGATATACATGTGATAACCTTTTTTATCGCTCCGTCGAATCATACTCAGTGTGATCAAATGTGCACCAGCGAGTTTTGACAGTGCATACGTTCCATTCGTCGTGGCTGCTTTTTTTACCGAGAAAAAAGGTACGAAAATGCTCCCCTTTGCCCCATAATCCTGATCCGGTGCAAACCACACAGCTTCACCGGCCTTGAGCGCATGAACAAAACCAGACAAATTACGTCGATTAATCATCGCTTTATTTGAACGCATACGCCCTTTCGTCTGAACCCATTCCATCAATGGATTATTGTGTGGACGATACGTTGCCATCATAGGGTGACATAACCCCATGACTCTTCCGCACAATTCAAGAGACATGAAATGAATCCCGACAACCATTACCCCTCTGGTTGCGCCGGTCAGGTTTTCAATCCCTTCGACATCAAACCATTTTTTGACTCTCGCATCGCTCCAGAACCAGGCCATGCCAGTTTCCATCAGTCCCAGCCCGAGAGAAACAAAGTTTTTATTGATCATCTGACTTCGGGCAAACGGGGTCATCTCAGGAAAACAGAGTTCGATATTTCTAATCGCAATACCTTCCCGACGTTTCAGAAAAGGTCTGGACATTTTTCCAAGACCAGAGCCCAGAATATGTAAAACCGGATAAGGAAGTTGAACGATAAGCCACAGCAGACCCAAACCAGTCCAGGTAAGCCAGTAGCGGGGATGGAGTAAATTATGAGTAAAGAGATGTGACATAAATTTCCTGAATGCTAATGAAAGTTGTAACGCATAAGGAAAAGAATGAGAGAATTCGTCTTTAGCGATACACATCGTGTTAGACAGTTTAAGTATGTCTAAATTCAGAAAAAAATAAATAATCAGGTAATTAATGGTAAAAAATATGGGAAGCCAGGCAAAAATTGTCAACCATCAATGTTATTCAACCTAAAATTCACGGAATTGTCATTGATATTCAATAAATTGCCTTCTGGATTCATTATCATCAAGATACTCAAATGAGAGAAGACGAATTTGGGTGAAATTATAAAACCATTGACAATCGTTTCGTTGAATACATTCGCCAGGCTTGAAACACATCCCTGATGCTTCCCGAACAACTGCGTATTTTCCATTGTTAAATCTAACCCTGTGAATACAGTAAGATTGACCAGCCTGTCCATGAAGGCTGTTCGAAAGGATTTCTCCTACAATAAAAACAGATTTTTTAGATTTCATCATCATGCCCTCTGCAACTGTAATACAAGAGAAATGTTGTCATTCCCGGTACCGCTCACGTTAAGCCGCGAGAGCCGATCAGCCGCCGATACACCAGCATTCTGATGGCCTGAACAACAGCCCGCAGGCGGGGCATTCCAGAGTCGCATCTTTTCGTAGTTTACCTGCTTTCTGATCGGCCCTGTGCGCACATACCGGGCAAGCAACATGAACCGGTCTTTCTTTAAAGTGTCTGAGCCCTTCTGTATAAGACATAAATAATTCTCGGGGGAATATAATAATTATCATACGCTTTAATATAAAAATAACTGCATTAAGTTATGATGATTTATGTCTGAATCAAAACATCAGACATTAGAAAATAAATGTCTGATTTATGATACAATACCCTTCCATGAGAAATTTATGATGAAATCAGAAGACACCCTTGACTGGTACCCGGCACAGTTGCCACCGGTGAAAATTATCCTTGGTGAAGCCGTACTGACTGTGGGTAAACAGGGTCGACCAATTAATACCCGAACCTTACTTGAGTATCTTCAGGTAATGCAGAAGAAGCAAAAAAGGCGGGATGACAAAATCGCCATGCAGACTGCGATCGATGTTCTCAGAGATAATCAGCGCATTAACGGCAGACGTTAATGCGCTTTTGCAGCCAGCGTCAGTTCTGAACGATCTCAACCGTATGGTTTTGTCCATCATCCCGCAGCGGGATTCTGTCATCAGGCAAGAGGACGCCATCCAATGTAACCCGATATTCGCCGCCGCGTGAAACAGTCATCTGATAATAGCTTTCGCCATATTGATATGTCATAGAAAAAGATGGCCACGCATCCGGCAACCGGGCATGGACAGTAAAGGCAGCACCGGAGCGTTTTATCCCCAGTAACTCTTCGGTAAGCAGGCGATAAGCCCAGCCTGCTGAACCGGTATACCAGCTCCATCCTGCTCGTCCGATATGGGGAGCGACGCTGTAGACATCAGCACTCATAACATAAGGCTCTGCTTTATAAATCCCGACGGAGTCTTCATTCAGGGTATGATTTATCGGGTTGAGCATTGACCAGAGTTGCCAGGCACGTTCGGCATTCCCCATTCGGGCAAATGCCATCACTGCCCAGATGGCACCATGTGTATACTGCCCCCCGTTTTCCCGCACACCGGGCAGATACCCTTGAATGTAGCCCGGATTTGGACCGTGACCATCGAAAGGCGGCGTTAACAGTTTTATCAGCCCCCCCTCGTTATCCACAAGATGCTTATCCAGCGCCTGCATGGCCTTTGCGCACCGTTCCGGACTTGCGGAGCCGGACAATACAGACCAGCTCTGCGCAATCGCATCAATCCGGCAGTCCGGTGAGGCTTTCGACCCCAGGGGAGTACCATCGTCAAAATAGCCGCGCCGGTACCATTCACCATCCCAGGCGTGGGTTTCGAGATTGTTTTGCAGGCGCAGGGACTGCGAACGACACATTGAAGCGACACTGTCATCCTGCCTGCTCTCCGCCAGCGCCGCAAACCGCTGTAGAATGTCGTACAGGAAGAAGCCCAGCCAGACGCTCTCACCTTTGCCTTCGATACCCACCCTGTTCATCCCGTCATTCCAGTCACCGGCACCCATCAACGGCAGACCATGCTCTCCGAACCGCAATCCATGTTTAATCGCTCTGACGCAGTGTAACCAGAGTGTCTCTTCGGTGCCGCTGATAACCGGCGTGTCATAGACAGACTCTTCACCAGGCTGAAGCAGACGCCCCTCCAGATAAGGGATGCGCATTTCCAGGACATCTTTATCTCCCGTCGTGTCCACATAGTGGCAAACGGCAAGCGGAAGCCACAGGTAGTCATCAGAGCAGCGGGTACGCACACCGTTGCCATGTGGCGGGTGCCACCAGTGCTGCACATCACCCTCAATAAATTGCCGTGATGCGCACAGTATTATCTGTTCACGCATCCTGTTCGGATCGGCATGACTCAGTGCCAGCGTGTCCTGCAGCTGATCGCGAAAACCAAATGCACCGCCAGACTGATAGTAACCACTGCGGGCCAACAGGCGAGAGGCGACTGTCTGATACAACAGCCAGCCATTAACCAGTAAATTTACGGAAGTATCGGGAGTGTTAACCACGATTTTATCGAGCACATTGTGCCAATGGTTATGAACCCGGTTCAGCTCCTGGCGAACTGTCTCCTCATTCATATAGCGTGCAAGCGTCTCCTGGGCACGGGCATGATTCTCCTCTGCGCCGAGGATGAAAATAAACGTTCTCTGATCGCCATCAATTAATGTCACCGCCGATTGTACTGCCCCGCAGGGATCCAGACCCGCGCCCGTCTTACCTGAAAGCCTGCGCAGTTTCATGGCCGACGGGGCATGCAGGGAACCATTACGGCCGATAAACTCCCGGCGGTCCCCTGTCAGTGAACAGTCATTACCGCTGACGGCAAAAAATGCAGTACGGTCACCACCGTTATCGCCATAAAAGTTGTTCGCCAGCACCCCGCAACCCCCAGGCGCTCTGGTCGCATGTGTCACAATGTGAGGGGCTGAGCGAGTTCGTGATCCTCCGAGCGTCCACTCCACATAGCCTGTGACGGAGAGTTTACGTGTCCGTCCCGAAGAGTTACTGAGCGTCAGGAGCACCAGTTTAACCGGCGCCTCTTCGGCAACCAGGACCGTCAGCTCGCTGTCTATACCACTCTCACGATGGGCAAAAACGCTGTAACCAAAACCATGACGGGTCAGGTAATCACCGTGTCCGCGAACGGGCAAAGCCGTCGGTGACCAATACTCACCGCTCTCTTCATCGCGCAGATAAAACGCCTCGCCGCTGCGATCGCTCACCGGATCGTTCTCCCACGGCGTCAACCGGTACTCATGCGCATTCTCATACCAGGAGTAGGCCTGCCCCGCCTCTGAAATCACACTGCCACAACGGGAGTTTGCCAGTACGTTTGACCACGGAGCCGGTGTCTGCGCATTTTCACGGAGGACAATCTGATACTCCCGACCATCCTGAGAAAATCCACCGTACCCATTGAAGTGGCATAACTGACTGATATCAGGGCTCCAGTCCGTATGTTGATTACGTTCCCGCACAGCACGCGGAATGAATGCCCTGGCCGGAGGTTTCAGGGTATGAGTACGCTGGTTAAGCTGCTCATTAATACTCCCTGTGCGGTCATCAAGATAAAGACAAGCCACGCTCATCAAAAGCAACTTATCCTCAGCGGAGAGATGCTCACCATTACGGACAAAAATACCGCCCGTTTTATCCAGCAGACTGGCTTCAGACCCGGCATAAATTAAATCCATAATCTTATTTTGTAATTCCTGCTGGTAGCCGCCGGGGCTGTTATTCAGGATAACCAAATCAACATTCAGTCCTTTCTGTCTCCAGTAACGGTGTGCCTGAATCAGTGTAGTAACGGAGGTGATACCTTCCTCGCTGGTAATACCGAGCAACACTATCGGCAGATCGCCTGAAATTGCCCACCCCCACAGACCGGACTGACCACGCCGATTGCGGCCGATCGCCTGGCCTTCGGCGCGTAGCTCCTGGACAGGGTAAAGCACAGCGCTGGCGAGACGGTTAAATAAAGTGGCATCATCTTCACTGGCGTTCATCTGGCGTAATACCACCAGACTGTGAGACCAGGCCAGTTCAGAGACGCGATCGGCGATAGGGTAATCGCGATATTTTTCCAGCAGCGCCAGGCTCTGCTGTCGGGTCTCGCTGACACCATAAATGATATCAATCGTGACCGGCTGCCCCGGCTGCAGAATGAGGGCGTGGCGTATTGCCAGTATCGGATCCAGCACGGACCCCGACGTGTTGCTGAGCGCCCCTCCCGCCTCTATTGCCAGGGCATCAGCAGGGTTTCTGCCACGGCCAAGAAATTTTGCCCTGTCTGTTTCAAATGAGACGTTATGTCGGTTATCGCCATGCACCACCATCATGTGAAACAGGCAAGGGCTCGGTTCATCCGGGGAGCGCGGGCGCCGGCGGCAAAGAATAGCGTCACGCTCAGGATCCAGCTCGGTCTGAATAAACAGATTGCTGAATGCCGGGTGTGCAAGATCGCTGGCTTCAGGTGCCAGTACCACTTCGGCATAGGTTGTCAGTTCCAGGGAGCGGGGCTGGCGACCACGATGAATCAGTGTGAGTCGTCGCAGCTCAATATCATCCTCCGGGGAGATCACAATCTGAGTTTTGACGCTGAGTCCCCCGAAGGTGCGTCTGAATTCAGCACTCGCATCGGTGAATATTACTTCCTCGTCGTGTCCGCTGGTATAGCCAGTCGGCTGCCAGGTATTACTCCACACATTCCCCGTCTGTATATCGCGGATATAGCAGAATGCTCCCCAGTTATCGCAGGTGGTATCACTGCGCCAGCGCGTAAGAGCAATATTATTCCAGCGACTGTAGCCGCCGCCGCCCGCTGTCAACATCAGATGATAATGGCTGTTGGACAGCAGTTGAATATCCGGGGCTGGTGTCTCCACCCCATTAAAAATTCGGGGTTCATAGCGAACGGGTTTGACCCTGCCCTCATGAGATTCAAAATGACGGCGGGGACTGTACAGATCGACCGCATCCGGCACGCGCTCCTGTAACAGCAGGCTCGCTGACCGGAAGACCGTACTGGACATGAATCGTTCAGTCATGGGGGCATCAAGCAGCACATGAGCCAGTGCCTGAAATGCCATACCCTGGTGATGCGCCATCCAGGACTGTACCACCGCATAGAGCTGACCGGTTGCGAGGCGTGAAGGGGTATAGTCCAGCGCTTCATAAAAGCCGTATTCGCCGTGTGCGCCATTTTTTTGCAGCCTGAACAGGTTCTCACAGGCTCTCTGTGGAGAAACCATCAGCGCCAGCAGTGTGGCGTAAGGTGCGACAACCATGTCATCGGCAAGCCCCCTGCGCAGACCAAGACCCGGTACGCCAAATGCCTGATACTGATAATTATGCTGAACATCAAAAGCATGATAGCCAGACTCTGAAACGCCCCATGGTACCCCGCGCTCTTTCCCCCAGTGAATCTGGCGCCTGACCGCCGACTGACTCATTTCATCGAGCAGGCTGCCGGGCCAGGTAGGCATCACCAGATTTGGCATCAGGTATTCAAACATAGACCCGCTCCATGACATCAGGGCAGTTTCATTATCAATCGTAGTAAACAGTCGACCCAGCGCGTACCAGCTTTTAAGAGGCAGTTGGTTAGTCGCAATGGCAAGAAAACTGGTCAGGCGGATTTCAGACGGCAGGAGATCGTAGTGGCTCTTGTCAGGCATATTTGTGTCACAGTTATAACCGACGCTGAGCAGACTGGTTGCTTCGCTGTACAGAAAGACGAAATCCATCCGGGCATGCTCATCCAGCCGCTGTTCAAGCTCGGCGATTATATTGAGTCGCATCCGGGCCTGTTCCGTCGCTGACGCCGTAGGTGTTCCTTTACCCGTAAATGTCGCACAGGCAAGCTCACTCAGCGTCGGCAGCGTCTGTTCGTTCCAGGATGAAGGTAACCAGCCAAGCAGCAGTGACCACTCATGGCAAAGCTGAACCAGCTGATGCTCCAGATGTCCTGCCCAACGCTTCTGAAGGGGAGATCCCTGATGACATTGCGTGGTCAGGTGGTTGCACTGGGTTCGCATGTTTTTCAGCTCGCTGAAAAATGCCTTCGGTGAGAGAAACGCTGCGTTCAGGCAGTGTTTGCGCAGCTGCAGCAGGCCGTCAGGTGGGGTCTGACCCCACTGTTTTTCCAGAATATCCAGCGTATCGTTCAGCCCCGCCAGTATCTGTTGGCTGTTTAAAACTGGCAGATGACGCATGGCGGACAGCCCTGCACGCAGTGTCAACAAATGCCCCGCCATGTTGCCGCTGTCGACGCTTGAGATATAGCGTGGGCTGAGGGGGGCCAGCGTACGGGTGTCATACCAGTTGTAGAGATGGCCCCGGTAGTGCTCCATTTTATCCAGCGTGTCGAGCGTGAGCGACACGCGCCGGAGCACTTCTCCGCCGGGCAGGTAGCCAAAGTCCCATGCCGTCAGGTTAGCCATAAGGGAAAGGCCAATATTGGTAGGGGAAGTTCGATGGGCCACCGTCGGTTGCGGCGTTTCCTGGTAGTTATCAGGCGGAAGCCAGTTCTCTTTTTCTGTGGCAAAGGTCTCAAAAAATGCCCAGATTTCACGGCTTGTCTGGCGTAACAGCTGTTTTTGTTCCTGATTTGGCGCAAACACCTTACGCATGGGCTGGCGACTCAGCCAACTCATCAGCAGCGGCGCCACACACCATAACAAACCGATCGGCAACGCAATCCCCAGCAGCTGTGGTGCACATTGCCCGGTCAGTATTGTCAGCGTCACGCCACCTGCAACATTCAGCCACATCGCCTGATAAAAACGCGCAACGGTGGGTCTGGCCTGATTGCTGTCCAGGCCGTGACTGACCCACTGGCTGAGGTTACGCCTGCTGATCCCCAGTCGCCATAGCGTCACGGCAATCGCCTTCAGCGAATATCCGGCTTCGTGCGGCAGTATCGCAAAATTAAGGCCGATACCTGACAAACGCTTCAGCGCGCCCTCCCCCACCAGTAACAGATGCGGCTTCAGGCGGCGGCGCAGAGGTTTATGCAGAAGGTCATGGGCGATACAGAGGATGGCTGGCAACAGCCATATCATCGACAGTACGCCAAGCCAGTAAACCGGATTGGGTGCCCCGGACAGGGTGAAGAACAGCAATACCAGTAAAGAGGGAGCGACCAGACTGCGACGCAGATTATCAAGTAATTTCCAGTAAGAAAGCGCGGTCAGCGGATTCCTGGCCCGGGTTCCATCAGCTTTTCTGACGCGTGGTTTCAGCCAGTTAAGCAGTTGCCAGTCACCGCGGATCCAGCGTGAACGGCGTGCAACATCCGACAGATAATTATTAGGGTATTGTTCGTAGAGTAGCACTTCACTCAGCAGACCCGAACGTGCATAGCATCCTTCGAGGAGATCATGGCTGAGAACCAAGTTTTCCGGGCAGGTGTTAGCAGTGGCCTGCATAAAAATATCAACATCGTAAATCCCTTTGCCCACGAACGATCCTTCCCCAAAGAGATCCTGATAGATATCCGAAGACATCATCGAATAGGGGTTATTGCCCGGTATGCTGCTGCGCAGTGCTGCGTAACGCCCCTGACCGTTGCGTGGTATCTCCTCCGCAAGACCGGGTTGTAAAATACCAAATCCTTTGACAACTCTCTGGCGTACCGGATCATACTCGGGCGTATTCAGCGGATGCGCCATCGTCGCGACCAGTTTGTGTGCCGTATCGCGTGGCAGCATCGTATCGCTGTCCAGGGTAATGACGTACTTAATGTGACCCGGTAAAAGGTGGGGAGGTAGGTCTGCAACGCTGACGAATTGTGTTCCCGGATGGCGCAACCAGCTGTTCAGCAACGCCAGTTTTCCCCGCTTGCGTTCATAGCCCATCCATTTTTCTTCAGCGGGGTTCCATTCAGGCTGGCGGTGTAGCAGATAAAAACGTGGGCAGCTGGAGGAGTAGCGGCGATTCAGCGCCTGCGTGTCGGCGATCGCCTGTCTGAGCAGCGCGTGGCTTTCCGGCGAGGGTTCATTATCAGAATCAGCGAAATCAGTGAGCAGCGCGAACCTGAGATTTTCGTTTTCATTCCCCAGCCAGCAGACTTCAAGACTGGTGAGGAGCTGGCTGAAACTTTCGTGGCTGGTCAGCATGCAGGGGATGACTAACAGGGTGGCACTGTCAGCGGGAATACCGGTTGAAAAATCCATCCCCGGCAAGGGACGAGGAACGCGGAAACGGGTGGTTGCGTCACTGAGTAAGTCGCTCATTAACTGAGTTAAAGCGATAATCAGAGGCAATATCACCGCGATCAACAGCCAGTCTGTGCCCTGCATGGCAGTTTCGTGCAATATTGCCGCGGTCGTTGCTGTGGTCAACAAAGCCAGACTTCCAAGCCATGACAGCAGGGTTATTCTGTTGAAACTGTGCCGCAAGCGTATGAGCCTTGAGGTGTCTGCCAACAGATGAATTTCCAGCATCTGTCGACCTTCGCCCGCGAGATAATAACCAACATGATGTTCCGGTGTATCGGGAGCACTGTTCCCTGAAAGCGCCAGCACCCTGTCAGCAACCTCAGGCTCGCTGAGACCGCTGTCTCTGGCCAGGATCTCCACAATGTGTCGGTAATGATCCCGGGTATTGAAGTGCATCCGGGGATAGATACCGGCAGGATCATTGCGTAATGCTTGTTCGACAACGCTTATCGTTTCGGCAAAATCAGCCCAGTCCGTTTCACTCAGTAATCGCAAACCCGCGATGCTGTTACTGACGGATAGCTGGCTGGCGGCAAGCTGTTGATTGAAGCTATGGATGAGAACGTCGGTGGTGATCCCCTGTTCCCGAAGGCACTGATCAACCCAGGTCAGCGGTAACGACAGCGCGTTTCCGTGTCCTTGCAGCCGCCGCACCAGTTCTGCGACAAACGCACTGCTTAACGGAGGACGGGAGCGAGCCATATCGGCAACCACCATGATTAAATCACCAGGCTCATTCTCTGCGCATTCGAAAATTCTTGTTATCCACGCATCTGCCAGGTTTCTGTCCCGCTGCGCTTTTATCACTTCCAGGCTGATACGACGAAGATTTTCAATCAGCGCCAGACGCAGCATCCCAGGTAAGGCCCAGACTTCACCTAATGTCAGCGGTGTCACCTGTTGATAGGCTGTGAGGTAGCTGGTCAGGCTGGCGATATCCCAGCGGCCATCACCGTGAACGATGGCCTCTGAGGCAATATTGTAAATTCGTGGACAGTTCAGCGGCGGCATCAGCGACGGGAGACCTTTACCAAAGCTTTTCGGCAAGTGCTGGCGGACAGTGCGGATTTGTTCCTCAATCAGATAATAATTGTCCAGCAACCACTCCCCGGCGGGCATGATACTCGTCTTTTTAGCCGTGTTAAGTTCATAGCAGTTTTGCGTGATGAGGACTTCATTGTCGCCGAGCCTTTTCAGAAGGTAATAAGGGAGTTTATTCGGCGATAATTTATGGGTCCGCGCCAGCTTCTGACCATAGCGTTCCATCTGGACGGTCGAAAAGAGTTCTGACTGCGGAGTGCTTTCACCGCCAGGATCGTTCGCCGAAAACGTTACGCTTTCAGCGGCATTCATCGGAATACGGGAGCGGTAAAACCACGCTCTGGGGTTCATTTTCATGGCATTGCTCTGATGCAACGTTAGCACGCAGGAGCAGTTGCGAAATCAGTTCAGAAACGTTCTCTCAGGATGGGCGTAAGGCATCAGGGATTTAACAGCTGCTGGAATTTAACTTAAGTATAGAATATGGGCTCTGTCTGCGGTTTATCGGTCGAACTAGCGTCGGGAGATAAACAGGGCCTTACACCCGGGGCAAAGCATGGCCTGATTGCGACGGATTTTTGATAGCGGTTGCGCTGATTTTAGGCCACAAACAGGGCAGACGGCAGTAGTGGTAGACGCACCGCTGAAGAGTTTCATTGCATAATCGATAATGGACATAATCATTAACCTTTCAATGAATGAGCTTCACCGTATCACATATGGTTAAGTTTTAATCTAATTATTTTGGTGCACTGAGATTCAGAAAATAGAGATATTTGCAGCCACAGGCACCCTGAGACTATCGATCCGACAAAATTCAATACGGCTTCCTGAGATGAGTAATTCTGAACCGCAGGCGTTAACGGCTGAAATGTGAAGCAGAACGTCTTTTCGGCCATCTGAAGCGGTAATGAGGCATTTACCACTGGGAATATCACAACTTTTGATAATGCCTGCCAGTTTATGCAACAAGTCACTTTTTTAAAACAAACAAAGACCACACGCTGGATAATTTTTTTGCCACTTTTAATTTTTCTGGCAGGACCTCCGGACGGCTAAAATATAATTTGCTTATTATGACTTCCCGTGCCTTAATGACCCCCATCAGTTCGATGTACAAACGAACGTAAAACATTTTCCGGGCAGTCCTCATTACCAGGCGTTATCGCTGATATCCCCTCCTTTTGAGTCCATACGTTTAATACTATACGTTTACTATCAATACAATCATGTATGACAGGAGCCAGTATGACCTCAAGAGTTAAAGGCCTGGTAAAGTGGTTTAACGAAGATAAAGGTTTTGGTTTCATCTCTCCTCTTGATGGAAGCAAAGATGTTTTTGTTCATTTTTCTGCGCTTCACGGCGACAACTTCAAAACTTTATTTGAAGGACAGAAAGTTGAATTCGCAATACACGGTGGTGACAAAGGTCCTGCTGCTACAAATGTAATACTTTGCGATAAATAAATATTTATGGGTCTGCGACAACGATGAAGGATTATTCCTGAGTAGACAGCCCCATAAATTAAACCAGAGAAAATCCGTTTATTCTTAATATCAGGTCAGCATATTTTTGCGCATGTATGAGTGTGCTGACCGATGTGGTGAAGTGCAGTCCTGCTGTATGAAAAGCCTGAAAAACGGTGAGGAAACACATCTTCGGATTATGTCCACAGACTTTCCTTCCTTAACCGGCGATCATGATGTTATTTACGCAACTTCTGACAGGGAATTGACCTCAAAGGAAATACCTGATGTTGCTAAAAATACTTATAGTATTTCATTATCCTCTCTGCTTCACGTTTAATTGTGTACTTACCTTATTTATCAGATGCGAACAAAAAATGAGTAACAAACCTTGACGGCCTGCTATTAGCAGGCTTTTTTTTCTGACATATTAAAAATGTTTAATACTTACCCTGAAGATAAAATCATTCTTTGTGCGCTGACAAAATACCGTATCTCACTCATCCCCTTCCTGCTATCTTGCCTTTTATGATGAATCCTCCTCAGCGGCAGGGCTAATTAACCTGATGACTCTTCTGCTGGTATATTCTTCATGTACAACTGAAACTGTGAGTCATGGAGTTACCCAAAGGCTTAGCGGGAGGCACCCGGTAACATATGTATAAGGCCCTGCTGGCGAGTTCTCTATTGTTTAATCAGTAAGCTCAGCATCCACGCGAACTGTCTCAATCAATGCGTTAAGCGCCGCAGGCATCTGCCTGTGGCCCGGAAAATAAAGGTAAAAGCCGGGGACGGTAGGTGACCAGTCTGCCAGGACGCGAACCAGCCGGCCAGCAGCTACATGCTGCTGATTCTCTTCGCAATCAGGGGCATATACCAGACCTGTACCCCGCAGTGCGACATCAATCATCATGTCTACCGTGTCCAGTATCAGCGGGCCCTCTACCGATATCGCGACGCGCTTACCGTCTTTGGCAAATTCCCATCGATACAGGTTACCGCTGGAGATTTCACGTCGGCCAATACATAAATGCATTTGTAAATCTTGCGGCGTCCGGGGCAAAGGGAAGCGGCGAAAATAATCGGGTGAACCATATACTGCGGCGGTGAAGTCTTGTGTGACCCGTACTGCGTTCATGTCTTTCGGGATATCAGAGCGCAGACGAATACCGGCATCAAAGCCCTCTTTGACGATATCCACAAAGCTATCATTGAGAGAAATTTCCAGCGTTATATCGGGGAAGTCATGCGAAAACTGCTTAGAAATGGGCATAAAAACCATCTGGTACGCAATACGCGGAGAGTTGATCCGTAGGCTGCCATGGGGATGCTGGCGAAAGACGTTCACTTCTTCGACTGCCTCAGCGATTGTCGAAAAGGCGGGGGCAATTCTCTCAAGCAATGCCTTTCCGGCTGCGGTAGGCGAAACGGTACGGGTAGTGCGATTAAGCAATCTCACACCGAGCCGTTCTTCCAGTGCGCGCAAAGAATGACTGAGTGTTGAGGCTGTCAGGTTAAGCCTCGCGGCTGCTCGTCGAAAGTTTCGCTCTTCGGCAACAGCCACAAAAGCTGTCAATTCACCCAGTTGATTAGTGCGCATATTAGCTATCCCATTGATGAATATTAGCCAGTAATACATGCGATAAAGCATGGCTTATCTTCAACAATAAAGCATCCTATAGTTATTTCTCAGCGTTCAGGTAACTCATCCATATTGACGCGGCTCGTACTGGCTGTACTGGGTGCGGCAACCTTCAGAAATATTGAGAACTAAGCACTATGAAAACGTTCAGCGATAAAGTTGCACTCGTTATTGGCGGCACCTCTGGTATTGGCCGGGCCACCGCGCTTGCATTTGCCCAGGAAGGGGCAAATGTTGCCGTTGTGGGACGGCGGGAGGCCGAGGGCAAAGAAAGTGTCACACTCATCGAGCAGGCTGGGGGTAAAGGTCTTTTTGTACAGGCCGATCTTTCTGTCGAAGAACAGGTAGCGCTCTCAGTCACGCGAACCGTGGAGGTATTTGGGGGCTTACACTTCGCATTCAACAACGCAGGTGTATTTCTCCCGTCTGCTTCGATTACTGAAACCTCCGCTGATGACATCGACCGTACTCTGGCCGTCAATGTGCGCGGTACTGCACTTTGTATGAAGTACGAAATCCCCGCGATACTGAAAAGCGGTGGAGGAAGCATCGTTAATACCGCTTCGTTCCTGGGGCTCCGGGCCTTTCCGGGGTCAGCAATATACAACGCGAGTAAATTTGCCGTTATCGGGCTGACCAAATCAGCGGCGGTGGAGTTTGCTTCACAAGGAGTCCGGATCAATGCAGTGTGCCCGGGCGTGATTGACACGCCGATGAACGAGGCGATGCGAGCTGAAGAGAGTGGACGTAATTTTCTCAATGACCTGCAACCGATGAAACGAACCGGACGCCCCGAAGAGATTGCAAAGGCGATTCTTTACCTGTGCTCGTCAGGTGCCGGGTTTATCACAGGCACGACTCTTAGCGTTGATGGGGGAATCACGATCTAGAGGGTTTTAGAATCACATGATGCCATGATCACTTAATTCATATCGCATTGCTCAGCGCTACATTTTCCCTTTCGCCATCCTGGCGTAAATTCAGATGGTGCGGGTTTGGAACGAAAAGAAGACATTAGTCCCACGCACCCTTGGTACACCGGGCCCCGATAACATTGATACAATTTGGATATGAAGGGAACAGCCGCTCAGGCGGCTGGTATGCCCTTAAAGAAACAGAGAAGACTCAAGCGGTAAAGCCGCCGTTAACGTCGATCACTGAACCTGTTATTGAGCTCGCATCGGGTCCGGCAAGAAATACGATTGCGGCGGCGACTTCTTCAACCGTTACATAGCGCCTGATGGCATGTGACTCCATAATGATAGGTGGCAGCTTATCCTTCGATTCTGACGCCATATCCGTATCCATAAGCCCCGCCTGGACCACATTAACCGTAATACCGCGGGCCCCGAGATCGCGTGCTGCTCCCTTGCTGTAGGCGACAATTGCCGCTTTGCTGGCGGCGTAATCGGTCGTACCGGGAAAAGCAACACGGGTCCCGAGACCAGACCCAACCGAAATAATACGTCCACCTTCCGGCAGAACCTTTACCGCAGCACGAATGTTGGCGATGACGCCCATCGTATTAATCGCCCACTGACGATCCATTGCCGCATTGTCGATGTCAGGAGCGTCTATGTTCTTTCCCTGCAAAGCAACGGCTGCGTTATTGACAAGAATATCCAGTTTTCCAAGTTTTTCTTTAACTTCACGGATTAACAATTCAGCACCATCAGGATCGCCCTGGTCGGTTTTTATCGCGATTGCACGTACGCCTTTGTTAACGAGAGCAGAGACAACACTAAACGCTTTTTCTTCGGAAGCGACATAGGTGATAGCGACATCCGCCCCTTGCTCTGCCAGCGCCGCAGCAGTAGCGGCACCAAGCCCGCGGGAACCACCGGTGACGAGGGCAACTTTGCCAGAAAGATTCTTGTTCATTTGGATACCTTGTTGTTGAAATTCAGGTTGGAGCCCGGTTAATACGCGACTCATTAAGCGCATAGCAAATACAATACCGATCGATATCATACCGAACGGTATTTTATTGCATGTGCATCGTCAAGCGTTTTATACTGATCGTTATTGAAATTTGGCGAAGGCTTAAAATGGGACGACATAAACAATTTGATGAAGGTGAAGCTCTGGAAGCTGCGCTCTCTGTCTTCTGGCAAAAAGGTTATGAAGGCACCTCATTTCAGGATTTAACTCGCGCGACGGGTGTAGCACGTCCCGGTCTGTACGCAGCATTCGGTAACAAGGAAGCCTTTTTCAGGAAGGCACTTGATCTCTATGAAAGCAAATACATGGGATATATGTCGAAGGCGCTCGATGAACCGACGTCCCGCCAGGTTGTAGAAGGTATCCTGAGAGGCTCCGCCTTCCTTCAGACCACAAATGCGGCTCATCCTGGTTGCCTGGGCATAAACGGTGCACTGGCGTGTTCTGAAGATGCAGAACCCATTCGTCTTGAACTTATTAAACGCCGTGCAAAATTTCAGCTGGCGTTACAAAAACGCTTCGACAAGGCCCGCCTTGAGGGAGATTTGCCCGAGTCGATTGACTGCACAACGCTCGCCTCCTTTGTGATGGCAATTGCGCAAGGCATGGCCGTGCAGGCTAAAGCAGGCGCATCAAGAAAAGCGCTTATCGGGTTAATTAAACATACTCTCTTTACATGGCCTTCTGCTGCGAATGAATGCCAGAAGAACCAAAACGGTTAAACCAACGTCCGCTTCAGGCTTAGCGCCCGGCAGGGGAACAACGACTATGGTTTTGTCACACAACTATGAGGTAGACCTCACTTTATAAGCTTTGCGAGTCATATCCTGTGAGTAATTCTCAGGAGGTAAACACATGAAAAAGCTTCTGATATGTTGTTTGTTTGGAAACACAGCAAATTCTCTCGCCAAAAAGATGCAGCTGCTGGCGGAAAAAAAGGGCCACCCACTCATTGTTGGTGCGGTGGGTCTGGAAAATTTTGCCAGCGTGGCTCCCGCTTTCGACGGATTTCTTGTCGCACCGCATATTCAATATAAGCTCGCTGAAATTGAAGACATTGTTGGAAACTCTCGTTCAATTGCCATTATTGAAAGTCTGCCCTATGCATCACTCGACGCGGAAAAAGTTTTAGCGTTTGTGATGGCACAAATGCCTGAACTGGTCGCCTGACAGCGAAGGCCGCATCTTTTGTGCGGCCTCCTTTCTTCTGCTATAAGCGAAAAGCTGACATTGGTGCGGAGCATAGAGCAGCAATGGCTTTTAGCACATAATAAAGCCATTGCTGATGGTTACCGTTGACCCGTATTGTAAAATTCAAGCCTGAGTGAGCATTATATTCATCGATTAAAACGACTGATGGCAATATCCGTTACTGGCGTGAAGAAGGACACCAACGTTCCTTCAGGATCGCGAATCTGCATTGTTCTGTTTCCCCAGGGCATATTTTTGGGTTCATGAACAAATTCCAGACTGTATTCTTTTAATCTAATGAATGCCTTATCAACATCCTTGACCATAAATTCAAGAATTGCTGAGTGGTTGGACGCAGGCCGGGCGCAACCTTCTTTAAATAAAGCGACGGTTTCTTCGCTCCCAATGGCTATTACTGCCGTAGGCGTTATGATTTCAGCAAACACCGGTGCCAGCCATTCAGCCTGATATCCTGTTATTAATTCATAAAAATTAACAACTTTGTTGATATCTTGTACGATAAGTCGTATTGATACTAATTTCACAGACTACTCCTTATTGCTGCGAGAAGTGCAGCATTCGGGAGAATCATCACTCAGGTCTGCTGACAACATGGTGGCAACAGGTAAAAAAAATGAGGCGGGCAGACCGACTTTTCCAGATCATTCAGATACTCAGACGGACAAAACTCCCGGTCACGGCGGCCAGGCTGGCTGATGAGCTCGAGGTATCTAAACGCACCGTATATCGGGATCTTGCTGATTTGGCAGGACAGCGGGTTCCGGTTGAAGGTGAGGCCGGGTCCGGCTACAGACTCAGTGAATATTATGATTTTCCCCCTTTAATGTTCACCCCGGATGAACTTGATGCCTTATTGCTCGGCGTTGAACTGGTACAACGCCTGCCGGATGCCACACTTGTCAACAACGCAAAGGATGTATTATCAAAAATATCATCAGTGATTCCGGGTAAGTTGCAGAGTGTTTTAAACCCATCGGCGGTTGCCTTAAAACCCGAAGAGCCGATCGCAACGAAAACTGACACCCGCCAGATCAGAGCCGCAATCCGTGACGGTAGAAAACTGTTGATCGAGTACCGTTCCGCTGATGGAACTCTCTCCAAAAGAGTTGTCTGGCCGATCGTACTTGGCTATGACCAGACTCATTGTCTCCTCATCGCCTGGTGTGAAAAAAGAGAGAGTTTTAGACATTTTCGTGCCGATCGCCTGGTCAGTCTTTTATTGTTAAATGAATGTATAGACACTGACAGAAAAGTACTCAGATCGAGATGGGAAGAATGGCGAGAAGCAGAGTTATTACGACTCAGAGAAATAAAACTTTTAGGGGGATTATAATAATAGGCTCCCCTGCATCGCTTATTGAGGTTGGCTGTATCAAACGTATCAGGCTCACAGTTTAGTCTTTTCGTTAGCTCCTCTGGTTTTTACTGGCTGTCTTGTTGATTCTTTGATTTTAAAATTCTCAACGTCCGCGTTTGGCACAAATCACCCGCCATACTGCAAATGAAGAATCCCTCTCAAAAAAACGCCCCGACACCAAAGTATCGGGGCGTTTTTGCTTAATAAAGGCGACAGAGCTACATCAGCTCAATAATATCGTCATCCTGAGGCTTACTGCCGCTCAGCGCTTCGTCGAAGTAGTGCTTCGGCACGGTGAAGCGCAGATGGTCGAGCGCGAACTGCATACTACGGTCGTCGATGGCATGGCCGAGTTCGTCAACAATATCCAGGGTGACGTCACCGCCTGCCTGCATCAGCGCTTCCTGGGCCGATACTGCGTACGCCAAATCAATCACGCTATCCTCGCCGCCGTGAATCAGATGCACGGTGGTGGCGGTACTGGCTTTTGTCGGCAGCGTGGCAAAACGCCCATTGAAAGCGATGATGCGTGACGCCAGGCCTGGTGCCGCTTTGGTGCTTTCCAGCGCCATGATCGAACCTTGCGAGAAACCAATCAGCGCGGTAGCCTGCGGGCCGACGCCGCTCTCTTTTTGCCAGAAGCGCACCGTTTCGATAAACGTCGGCATGATAGCGTCGATGCGCTGCTGGCGGTTTTCCTCCGTCACGCCCTGCACGGAAAACCACTGTCTGCCCGTTGGGCCACAGGGCTCCACGCCGCCGATGCTGACGATCAGCGACTCCGGAAACAGCGGCGCAAACCAGCTGCCAATCTGCCCCATCGCCACCGGGTTATCACCCACGCCATGAAACAGCAGCAGCAATTGTTTCGCCGGGGCTGAAGGGCTCTGGACAACAAAATGGTCGTATTTCATGGCTTTCTCCTTAATCTGTTGCCGGGGAGTCTACGCCGTTGGGCGGCAATGACCATGACATTAAACTGAATGACTCAGTTAAAAAAATTGCAGGTTTTTGACCTTCTCCGCCAACCGCTGAGTGCGCTGCGGATCGAGCGCCGTCAGCGCATCCGCCGCCTCTTCGCGTAGCCGCGCGAGGAAGGCCTTACGTCCGCCATGAGCCTGTGCGGCTGGGTTGTGCGGCTGAAGTGCGCTACGCAGCGCAGGCAACGGTATCACCACCGTGGCAACAAGCCGGTTCAGGCTCCCCACTGCCGCCATCAGCGGACGATGGGCGAAGGCGAATCCGGCCAGCTCCTGCCAGTCATCCTCTGTAAGAATAGCCTCTGACGGCGGACTCACCGTCAGCGTATCCTCATCGCGCCAGGATGCCAGCCAGGCTCCGTCTCGCACGAAGCGTTGCTGTTCGCGCTCAGCCAGCGCCTCACCCGCCGCATTCAGTGGATAAATTGCCATGGCGGTATAGCAGCCGCTGCTGGCTTCACGATGGGTGCCAAGCCGCACCAGCCGGAAGCCGCACTTCTGCCAGAAGCGCCACAGCTCGTTGGTAAAGCCAAAGCTCACCGACAGATAATCGCAGCCGTCCGCGCTGACGATAGCCTCTTCAATCATTCGCTGTCCGATGCCCTGCCGCTGGCGCTGCGGGTGAATGGCGATACGGCTGATACGTCGGCTTTTCAGCATGGCCGCCTGCGGGCTGCCGCCGTGAGCCGCCAGAGACTGCGCCACGAGGTTGCCGCGCGGGCGGCGAAACCCTGCCCAGACGGCCTCGCTCAGCCCCACGCTCAGGCCGCCTTCGTCGACGAGCCACAGAGCACCGACCAGGTCGTGCCTCTCCTGCGCGCTGACAAAGTGCTGACCGGGCGCGTCCATCATTCGCCGTAGATCCAGCGGCGAAGTGCGGTAATGCGCGGCGGATAACAGGCGGTACATCGACGCAGGTAAATCAGGGTCCTGTTGCCAGGCATTCTGTTCGACCCGCTTCAGGGATAGCGGCTCGGGTGGCGATAACGCGGGCAGTGCGTCATCAAAGAGCAAAGCCCGGGCGACGAAGTTCTCCAGCGGGCAGCCACTGGCCCAGCGCACTGGCTGGCTCAGGGAATAAGATGCCAGCTGCGAAAATCGCGCACAAAATTTGAGTAAGAACCCCCGGCCAGTGCCTTCGTAGCCCTGAACCGTTGTCGTTAACAGCGTTCGGGGGAACCGGTTAACCAGCTTTTCCAGCAGTGGGCCGGGAAGGGCAGCGGCTTCGTCGACAATCAGCCAGTCGGCCTGTTCTGCTGACGCGAGCAGCGCATCGGGTGCCATAAAACGAAAGCGTTCCCCGGCGAAGTGAGCGAGTACATCGGTGGCCGCTTTCGCCGGAGCGGTAACAATAGCGGTGCCCGCCAGCGCACGCAAATGCATTCCCGCCAGCGCAGATTTACCGCGACCGCGCTCAGCGGTCACCACCGCCACGCCCGGCGGCGACTTCGCGAGAGCCGCCAGAATGCGCGCCTGTTCCGCCTGCGGTTCCCCGTTAGCAGCGTGCCACGATGGTCGAAAGGTAAATTCAGGCTGCGTGAAAGGTTGATGCTGTTGCCAGATAATGGCTTCAGCATCGTTTTGCAGCGTATGACAGAAATGATGAATAAAGTGCGGCGTGGGGATCGGCTCGGCGCTGTCGCTCCAGCGAACGGAATCGGCATCCACTCGCTCATGCCAGCGGCTTAAATCGGGAGCCAGCAGGACCAGCCAGCTTCCGGCCTTAAGCGTTCCGGCCAGCGCGGCAAAGGCAGCGACGTCAAATCCTGCGCGGGCATCGAAAAAGGCATGTTCGAATTCACGTCCAAGCAGCGTCCTGAGCGCCTGAGGCGCACACCAGGGCTCGGGCTGCGTCTGCGGGCTGACAAACAGGCCATCTCCACCAAGATTGATTCTCAGCCATAGCACCTGCTGTTCAGCCCACCCCGCTTCGCCGCTCAGCACCAGCAGGCGGCGAATGCCCTGCTCCTTCATGCTCACGGTTAACGCGAAAATGGCTTCCCTGTCGTTCATCAATCAGTTCAGCGCGGTTTTACCGAAGGTGTTGCACTGAGACGGGTCACCGCTGTCAAAACCGCGTTTGAACCAGGTGTAGCGCTGCTGGGACGTGCCGTGTGTGAAGCTGTCCGGCACCACGCGGCCCTGACTCTGCTGCTGCAAACGGTCGTCGCCAATCGCCTCGGCGGCGTTCAGCGCTTCCTGAACGTCACCGGCTTCCAGCACGCCCTGCTGCTGCATGCTGTGGCCCCAGACGCCCGCGAAGCAGTCGGCCTGCAGCTCCATTTTTACCGACAGCTGATTGACCTGAGTCTGGGAAGCATTCTGCTGCATCTGGCGCACTTTTGGCTCGATGCCCAGCAGCTTCTGCACGTGGTGACCGACTTCATGAGCAATCACGTAACCCTGGGCGAAATCGCCATCGGCCCCGAGCTTGCTTTTCATGTCATCGTAGAAGGAGAGATCGATATAGACAGTGCTGTCTGCCGGGCAGTAGAACGGCCCCATTACGGACTGGCCGGTGCCGCAGCCTGTACGAGTTGCACCCCGGTACATCACCAGTTTGGGCTGCTGATACTGACGGCCCATTTTCTGGAAAATCTGCCCCCAGGTATCTTCAGTGGTAGCGAGAATCACGGAGGTGAATTTGGCGGCTTCATCATCGTTCGGGCTGATAGAACGCGGGGTGCTCTGCTGCTGCACCATTGGCTGGCCGGTCAGCATGCCGGTGAGATCCACGCCGTAATAGCCCGCGACCACCACGACGATCAGCAGAATAATACCGCCTTTACCGCTTGGCAGACGAAAACCGCCGCGCCCGCCGCCCATCATCGGCGGCATCCCGCCGGAATCGTTTCGCCTGTCTTCCACATTGTCGCTTTCACGACGACCTTGCCAACGCATAACAACCTCTGAACGTTATGTTTCTGATAGATTGATCGTAGGCGGTTAAGCGTGGAATTACCATAGTAAACAAGCCAGATAGCAAAAGAGGATGCACAGCATCCTCTTTAATCAGAAGGGGTTAGCCTTAATCCAGGTTCACGCCCAGACGACGCGCAACTTCTTCGTAGGCTTCAATCAGGCCGCCAAGGCTCTGACGGAAACGGTCTTTATCCATTTTATTCATGGTGTTTTTGTCCCACAGGCGGCTGCCGTCCGGGGAAAATTCGTCCCCCAGCACCACTTTGCCGTGGAACAGGCCGAACTCCAGTTTAAAGTCGACAAGGATAAGACCGGCGTCGTCGAACAGCTTTTTCAGCACGTCGTTGGCTTTGTAGGTCAGCTCGCGCATGGTCGCCAGATTTTCTTTACTAACCCAACCGAAAGTTTCGCAGTAGGACTCATTGACCATCGGATCGTGCATTGCATCATTTTTCAGGAACAGGTCGAACAGCGGCGGGTTCAGCTCAATGCCCTCTTCAATACCCAGGCGCTTCACCAAAGAGCCTGCCGCACGGTTACGCACCACGCACTCCACCGGGACCATCTCCAGCTTTTTCACCAGACACTCGGTATCAGACAGCAACTGCTCCATCTGAGTTGGGATTCCCGCTTCCTGCAGCTTGCTCATAATGAAATGGTTGAACTTGTTGTTCACCATGCCTTTACGGTCGAACTGTTCAATACGCGCTCCGTCACCTGCTGACGTATCGTTGCGGAATTCGAGCACCAACAGGTCCGGGTTTTCCGTGCTGTAAACGGTTTTCGCTTTGCCGCGATACAACTCAGCTTGCTTTTGCATCTTTCAATACTCCGGTCAGGAAAATGAACAAAAAATCAGGTTTTCTGCGCTACGCACACGTTTGCGTATCATATCAGAAAAAAGGGCTGGTTTGCGCCAGCCCTTTAAAATCTTACTTAAATGCCGCCTGGAACACCGCCACCAGCGCGTCGTTCTGCGACTGGGTCAGGGTATGTCCTTTCGGATCGATGAACTGCATGCTGCTGCGGTTATCGAGGTCACCAACCTGCAGCTTGTAGTCGCCGGAAACGAGGCCCGGATCCTTCACGCCAAGGTCGCTCCAGCCGCTGTCGGAAAGCGGTTTGTAGGTGACAGCCACGCTACCGGTGGAACGGGTGCTGTCGGTCACTTTCATGCCCACTTTTTCAAGCGTTGCCGGGAGTTTTTGCCACACCAGGTTGAACGGACCGCGTACGACCAGCATTGGCAGCCCCGTGTCGTCCGCTGCGCTCTGCACATCGAAAGAGGCACCTTCACGGCTCTGCGCAGCGTTCTGCGCCGTGGTGGCATTCTTATCCAGACCCGCAGAAATCACGTTCAGCATTTCCGCGCTGTAGCGCTGCATGGACGCGGCATCGGCAACAGGCTTACCAGCCTGCTCAAGATTCAGCAGCTTCACCACGACGGCCTGTTGATAGCCCTGAGGCTTCACTGAAACCTGATAGCGACCGCGGTACTGCTGATCTTCGTCCAGACGGTTCCACTGCACCCAGTCGGTAGTCAGGGACTGCGAGGCGTCGTCGCGCTTGTCGATGGTGTAGTTTTGGCCCTGAATGATGCTCACAACCTGCGGCCACAGGTTGCCGCTACGGCCGCTTTCAACCAGCAGCTGTGCGGTATCCCCCGTAAACTGGGTACGCGCCCCAGAAACCAGCGCTAACGGCTGTGCAGGTGGACGAATATCCAGCGCTTTCCCCGTGGCACCGTCGCCGCGGGCAACCGGGATGTTGTAGTCGCCGTTCTGGATCGGCAGGATCATCCCGGCAGGCGCATGAAGTTCAGAAAGCGGCGCCGCTTCCAGGTAGGATTCATCACCGCTCACCTGGCGCTTGTAGCGCGAATCGGAACTGCAGGCTGCGAGAAGCAGAACAAGCGAAACACCCGCAACTTTTGCCAGCTGCGACTTCTGTACTGAGTAAGCCATCAAATCTCCCTAAACTTTACAGCAAACCGGCATGCTTCAGCGCGGATGCCACCACGTCACGGCCATGGGCGGTGATCGGGGTCATTGGCAGGCGCAGCGTATCGGTCGCCACAAGACCCAACTCCATACAGGCCCATTTCACCGGGATAGGATTGGGTTCGACAAATAATTTATTATGCAACGGCATCAGACGCTGGTTAATCGCACGGGCTTCAGTAAAGCGCCCCTCGGCGGCCAGTTTACACATTTCTGCCATCTCGCGCGCGGCAACGTTGGTGGTGACGGAAATGACGCCGTTGCCGCCAAGCTGCATAAAGTCCAGCGCGGTAGCGTCGTCACCGCTCAGCAGAATGAAGTCATCTGAAACCAGCTCTTTGATCTGGTGAACGCGACTTAAGTTCCCCGTGGCTTCCTTAATACCGATAATATTTTTGATTTCGGCAAGGCGGCCCACGGTTTCCGGCAGCATATCGCAGCCGGTACGGGACGGCACATTATACAGAATTTGTGGCAAATCAGTATGTTCGGCAATCGCTTTGAAGTGCTGGAACAGCCCCTCCTGAGTCGGGCGATTGTAGTAAGGCGTGACGGTCAGACAACCGACAATACCGCTGTTATTGAAGCGCTGGGTCAGGCTGATTGCTTCGGCGGTGGCGTTAGCGCCCGTACCGGCAATGATCGGGATGCGGCCATCGGCGAGCTCCACGGTCATCAACACCACGTCACCGTGCTCATCGTGGCTCAGGGTGGCGGATTCACCGGTAGTCCCTACCGACACAATCGCCGAGGTTCCGTTGGCGACATGATAATCAATCAGTTTTTTCAGGCTGGAGCGGTCGACCTGACCTTTTTCATCCATCGGCGTGACAAGCGCTACAATACTTCCCGTGAACATGGGCCATCCTCGGTGCGGGTGCGGACAAGAGCCTCAATGGTACGTTTGGTCTTGTTATAAAAGCAAGAGAGCGGAGGCACTCAGGATGTTGTATGCCGGTTTTTTTTATGCTTTCCTAGTCACAACCTCCCCTTTTCACAGGAAGAACAAGGTTTGACAGCCTCCCTGCATCACTATCTGGTGATTACCGCCCTGGGTGCCGACCGCCCCGGCATCGTGAACACCATCACCCGTCACGTCAGTAGCTGCGGCTGTAATATTGAGGACAGCAGGCTGGCGATGCTCGGCGATGAATTTACGTTTATTATGCTGCTCTCCGGCTCCTGGAACGCCATCACCCTGATTGAGTCCACGCTGCCGTTGAAAGGGGCGGAGCTGGATTTGCTCATTGTGATGAAGCGTACCCTGGCACAGCCACGTCCGGCGCAGCCGTCAACCGTCTGGCTTCAGGTAGAAGTACCTGATTCACCGCATATTATCGAGCGTTTTACCGGCCTGCTGGACGCCCATGAAATGAACATCGCCGAGCTGGTTTCCCGCACGCAGCCGGGCGATAACGCCTCTTCGCCGCAGCTGTTTATTCAGGTGACGGCACACAGTCCGGCGTCGCAAAATGCGGCGAAGATCGAACAAGCGTTTAAAGACCTGTGTACAGAACTGAAAGCGCAAGGCAGTATAAACATCGTCAATTATTCACAGCATGATGAACAAGATGGAGTTTAGTAATGACCCCACTGAAAGCCGGTGACATCGCACCGAAATTTAGCTTGCCCGATCAAGACGGTGAGCAAGTAAATTTGACCGACTTCCAGGGACAGCGTGTTCTGGTTTATTTCTACCCGAAAGCCATGACCCCGGGCTGTACCGTACAGGCCTGCGGCTTGCGCGACAATATGGATGAGTTAAAGAAAGCGGGCGTTGAAGTGCTGGGTATCAGCACCGACAAACCGGAAAAGCTCTCCCGTTTCGCCGAAAAAGAGCTGCTGAATTTCACCCTGCTCTCTGACGAAGACCACCAGGTCTGCGAACAGTTTGGCATCTGGGGCGAGAAATCCTTCATGGGTAAAACCTACGACGGCATTCACCGCATCAGTTTCCTTATCGACGGCGACGGCAAAGTCCAGCACGTCTTCGATGATTTCAAAACCAGCAATCACCACGATGTGGTATTGAGCTGGCTGAAAGAGAACAGCTGACATCTCCTCATAAAGCTAAAGGCCCGCAAATTTTGCGGGCCTTTTTCTACTCTTCTACCGCCGGGCTGTCCGGCCAGGCATGTACTACCGCTTTAATCAGCGTCGCCAGCGGAATGGCGAAGAACACGCCCCAGAAGCCCCACAGGCCGCCGAAAATCACCACTGAAAGAATAATCACCAGCGGGTGCAGGTTCACCGCTTCGGAGAACAGCACCGGCACCAGAAGGTTGCCGTCAAGACCCTGAATAATCAGGTACACGGCAAACAGGCTCCAGAACTCTGTTCCCAGGCCAAACTGGAACAGCGCCACGCACACCACCGGAATGGTGACCACGAACGCGCCGATGTAAGGGATTAGTACAGACACGCCCACCAGCACCGCCAACAGCAGCGAGTAGTTCAGGCCAAACAGCAGGAAGCCAATCCAGGTCGCCACGCCGACGACGATCATCTCCAGTACTTTGCCACGAATGTAGTTGGTGATTTGCTGATTCATCTCCTTCCACACCTGCCCCGCCAGTCCGCGGTTTCTTGGCAGCACGCGGCGCACGGCATTGAGCATCTGCTCTTTATCCTTCACCAGGAAGAACACCATCAGCGGCACCAGCACCAGGTAGACGGCAAGCGTCAGCAGCCCGACCAGCGAAGCGAGCGAATATTTCACCACCGAATCACCCATGGTCGTCATTCGCGCACGCATGTTCTCCGCCATCGCATCGATGATCCCTGCATCCATCAACGCCGGATAGCGGCGCGGCAGCGTGGCGGCAAAATCAGAGAGCTTATTCAGCATGCCGGGCATGTCGCGAATTAAATTGATGCCCTGCTGCCAGGCGACGGGCATCACCACAAACGCCATCAGCAGCATCGCACCAACGAAAAGCACCAGCACAATTGAGGTTGCCCAACGGCGCGAGCAGCCAATACGCTCCAGACGCGCGGTCGGCCATTCGAGGAGATAGGCCAGTACCAGCGCCACCAGCAAGGGGGCCAGCAGTCCGCTGAAGAAGAAGAGAATGCCGAAGCCGGCAAGCAGAATGACCAGCAGCGCTATCGCTTCCGGGTCGCTGAAACGACGACGATACCACTGCATTAACATTTCGAGCATAACTACACCGTTCCCTGAATGGCGGGCAAAAGGCCCGCATGAATTGTATCGAAGTGTCACAAAATTGCCTTCGCTTTTTGCCGCGGGCCGCACATGACAGCAAAAGTCGCGCGCGGGTATTTCCAGGCGTCTCTCTGCCAGCTACACTGCCAGGGCAGCCGACAGTGGAACGTTACGCCGCGTTGTCGGTCAAACTGGCACACCCTACAGACAGGATCGAGTTATGTTCAGGCAGTTAAAGAAAACGCTGGTTGCGACTCTCATCGCGTCGTTGACCCTGGGCCAGGCCCTGCCTGCCTTCGCGGATACCGCCGATTCCCTGCCGGATATGGGCACCACCGCAGGCAGCACGCTCTCTATCGGACAAGAGATGCAAATGGGTGATTACTACGTGCGCCAGCTGCGCGGCAGCGCCCCGCTGATAAACGATCCGCTGCTGGTGCAGTACATTAACGGCCTCGGGATGCGCCTGGTTTCCCACGCCAACTCGGTGCGCACGCCGTTCCATTTCTTTTTAATTAACAACGACGAGCTGAACGCCTTCGCCTTCTTTGGCGGCAACGTAGTATTGCACTCGGCGCTGTTCCGCTATGCCGATACCGAAAGCCAGCTGGCGTCGGTCATGGCGCACGAAATCTCTCACGTCACCCAGCGTCACCTCGCACGCGCAATGGAAGATCAGAAGCGTAATGCGCCGCTGACCTGGGTCGGGGCGCTGGGCTCCATTCTGTTAGCGATGGCAAGCCCGCAGGCCGGGATGGCAGCGCTGACCGGCACGCTGGCAGGCACGCAGCAGGGGCTCATCAGCTTTACGCGTCAGAACGAAGAAGAGGCCGACCGTATCGGGATCCAGGTGCTGCAGCGCTCCGGCTTCGACCCGCAGGGCATGCCGCAGTTTATGGACAAGCTGATGGATCAGTCCCGCTATTCATCGCGCCCGCCGGAAATGCTGCTGACGCACCCGTTGCCGGAGAGCCGTCTTGCCGATGCGCGTAACCGCGCCAACCAGATGCGTCCGGTGGTAGTGCAGTCTTCAGAAGATTTCTACATGGCAAAAGCGCGTACGCTTGGCATGTACAACAACGGGCAGAATCAGCTTGGCAGCGATCTGCTGGACAACTGGTCGAAAGGTAATATTCGCGAACAGCGCGCCGCGCAGTATGGCCGGGCGCTTCAGGCGATGGAAGCCAATAACTACGCGGAAGCCAGCAAGCAACTACAGCCGCTGCTCACGGCCAACCCGCAAAACGCCTGGTATCTCGACCTCGCCACCGACATTTCGCTCGGGCAGAAAAAGAACGCCGAGGCGGTTAATCGCCTGAAAGCAGCAAAAGATTTACGTACCAATCCTGTCCTGCAGCTGAACCTTGCCAACGCCCTGCTACAGTCAGGCAATCCGGGTGAAGCGGCAACGCTGCTTAACCGCTATACGTTCACTTATAAAGATGACACCAACGGCTGGGATCTGTTGGCGCAGGCGGAAGGCCAGCTCGGCAATCGCGATCAGGAGCTGGCGGCACGCGCTGAAAATATGGCGCTGGTTGGCCGGCTCGATCAGGCCATTTCTCTGCTCAGCAGCGCCAGTTCGCAGGTTAAGCTCGGCAGTCTGCAGCAGGCCCGCTATGACGCACGCATCGATCAGTTCCGCCAGCTGCAGGCCACCTTTAAACCCTATATGAAAATGTAAGGATACCCGATGAGCCACCCGGTCACCATTTACCATAACCCGCGCTGCTCCAAAAGCCGCGAAACCTTAGCGCAGCTGAAAGAGAAAGGCATAGAGCCGGAGGTCATTCTGTACCTTGATACGCCGCCGGATGCCGCCCAGCTGAAACAGCTGCTGAAGATGCTCGGCATGAAAAGTGCCCGCGAGCTGATGCGCCAGAAAGAAGATCTCTATAAAGAGCTGAATCTGGCGGACAGCTCGCTCAGCGAGGCCGATCTTGTCAACGCAATGATTGCCAATCCGAAGCTGATTGAACGCCCGATTGTGGTGAAAAACGGCCAGGCGCGCATTGGTCGCCCGCCGGAGTCCGTGCTGGAAATCCTGTAATCTTCAGCGCCGCAGCGCTTCCAGAAAGGCCTGCGGCGTACACTCTCCTAATTTTTTCTGCGCCTTGCCTGTATTCCATAGTTCACATAGCCGCCGCACCAGTGTATCCGGCTCCACTGCCGCCGGGATCAGCGTACTCAGATTTTCCGTGAAGGTTATCGCCACAGGAGTGAGCTCCGGCTTACGAATAACAATCAGCCCCGGTATCTCAATCGCGAACCATTTAATGGCCTCGGTCTCAAGACATTGAATATCAGCCGGGCAGCATGCAAGCGTTTCATCCAGCCAGGTTTTGACCAGCGGGAGAGACATCCCGGAAAAGACCCGCGCTGAGCACCAGCCGCTGACGGATTCACGCGCCCACAGCAGATGGTGCTCACCTCCATCGTCCATGGTCATCGACAATCGACGGTAGTGCAGCGTCAGCGTGTCAGGCATATGCCCGTTTTTCAGGGCCCTGACGCCCTGCGGCCCCGGCTTTTCCCGCTGATGCGCAGGACGAAGATAGCGGTTGAGCGTGGCGCGGGAAACCGGGATCCCCAGCCCTTCATTTACCATAAACAGCAGCTCATCCAGCGGTGCGTGCAGCGTATCGCGCAGTGCGTTCACCACCGTGATTTGCTCAGGTCTCATTGCTTTGTATATCACATGCGGCGTCGTATGCCGGTCGCCCGTTTGTTCGCGGTTGCGCCAGCGTCGAACGGTGGTCACGGAAATACCCAGCTCTTTCGCCAGCTCCCGGTCGCTTTTATCGGATTCCTGAAGATAACGACGGATCCGCGGCGTGGTGGTGGCATTGGCGTGCAGCTTAATTTCCATCGTCGGCTCCTGATGATTTTATATAACTAATCATATGAGACTTACATTTTCTGTGCGCTGGCATTGTGACCGAATTCACCTTTCACCATCCGCCTTTCATTGATAATCCGCAGTCATAACACACAACCCAACACTCAGTCTCGTGCGGAGCTCACAATGAACAATGTTCTGGGATTTTTAGAAGCCAAACTGATGCCACTGGCGGCCAAAGCGGCGGCACAGCGCCACCTTTGCGCGATTCGCGGTGCCTACGTTTCATTCATGCCGTTTATTATCGTCGGTTCGATCCTGCTGGTGATCTCCTCCTTCCCGAATCAGGGCTACCAGCAGTTCATGTCTCATACCTTTGGTGACAGCTGGAGCAGCATCGTCGAGATCCCGTTTAACGCGGTGTTCTCCACGATGTCGCTGTTTATCAGCTTCCTGGTCGCCTATCGTCTGGCGGAACACTATAAAGAAGACCGCCTTTCCTGTGGGATCCTGGCGCTGGTCTGTTTTCTGATCCTCACGCCGTTTATTAAAGTGGCCGAAAACGGCGGCATCACCGTCATGCCCGTTGAGTGGATCGGGACTAAAGGGCTGTTTGTGTCAATGATTGGCTCCCTGCTGTGGACGGAGCTGTTCTGCTGGCTGAAGCGTAAAAAGCTGGTTATTAAAATGCCGGATGGCGTGCCGCCTGCGGTACAGGAATCCTTTGCCGCGCTGATCCCGGCGCTGCTGGTGATGATTCTGGTGCTGGTTATCCGTATCGGCTTTGAAAATACCCACTACCGCACCATCCACCAGTTCATCTATGAAGTGGTCGCCACGCCGGTGCGCCACTATGGCACCTCCTATTTCGGTGCGCTGATGACGGTATTCAGCATCACCATTCTGTGGTCCGTCGGCATTAACTCCGGGTCGATGATCAACGGCATCATTCGCCCGCTGTGGATGGAAAATCAGACCGACAACATCGCCGCCATTCAGGCCGGCGTCACGCCGCCGCACATCATTACCGAGCAGTTCTTCGATATGATCTGGATGGGCGGCGCCGGGGCCACGCTGTCGCTGGTTATCGCGATGCTGATTTTCGCCCGCAGTAAAAACATGCGCGAAGTGGCACGCCTCGGTGCGGGTGCCTCCCTCTTTAATATCAACGAACCGGTGCTGTTCGGCCTGCCGGTGATCATGAACCCGATCATGCTGATCCCGTTCAACCTCGTCCCGCTGGTGCTGGTCACAATCCAGTATGTAGCAATGAAAATTGGCGCGGTGGCCGTCACCACCGGAGTATTTATTCCGTGGACGCTGCCGCCTGTGCTGAGCGGGTTTATCGTCACCGGGCACCTCTCGGGCAGCGTGATGCAAATCCTTAATCTGCTGATTGGCGCGATGCTCTACCTGCCGTTTATGCGCATCCTCGACAAGCAGTACCGCGCCGCAGAAGCCATCACCGAAACAGAAACCAGCAAGCTTGCAAAACAGGAGTCGTAACGATGTGGGGAATTATTGCAACCTGGCGTATGGCGCTGGAAGGGGTTACCGAAGCCGCCACAAAGCTTGCCGCAGGGAGTGGTGCTTCGGCGAGTATCGTCGACGCGGTTGCCGCCGTGGAAGATTTTCCGTACTACAAATCCGTGGGCTATGGCGGATTGCCGACGGAAAACGGTGAAGTCGAACTGGATGCCGCCTTTATGGACGGCGATACTCTGGCGTTTGGTGCCGTCGGTAACCTGATCGATATCGCCAACCCGGTGCGCGTGGCCCAGGCGCTGAGCCGCCAGCGCTACAACTCGCTGCTGGTCGGCCAGGGCGCACGCGAATGGGCTCTGGAACAGGGCTTCGCGGAGAAAACCATGCTCACTGACCGCGCGATGCAGCATTACCGCAAGCGCTGTCGCGAAACGCTGGATAAAGGCTTAAGTCCGTATGATGGCCACGACACCGTTGGCATTATCGGCCTCGATAAGCAAGGTTCAATGAGCGTCGCCACCTCCACCAGCGGCCTGTTTATGAAGAAGCGTGGCCGCATCGGTGACTCACCGATTATGGGCTCCGGCTTCTACTGCGACAGCGAAACCGGCGCGGCAACCGCCACGGGCGTGGGCGAAGATTTGATGAAGGGCTGCACCAGCTATGAAATCGTCCGCCGCATGGCGGGAGGCATGACGCCGCAGCAGGCCGCCGATTCCGTGGTCTTCGAACTGGAAGACAAGCTGATGTCACGCTTTGGCCGCGCGGGCGATCTTTCCGTGGTGTGTATGAATCGCCACGGCGAGTTTGGCGCCGCAACCAACATCAAAACGTTCTCGTTTGTGGTAGCGACTGAGAAACAGCCGCTGACCGTCTTCCGCGCCGAGCGCCGCGCAGAAAAAACTCACTATCAGCCAGTCGACGACGAATGGATGCAGGCTTACGCCGCACGCATTCGCGCACCGATTGAGGAGTAAAAGAATGGAATACCACGTTATCACTGAGCCTTACGATCTGCCCCCTGACAGCCATTTAATCACTTCGCCGCGCAGCCCGCTGCTGAGCTCTCTCAACCTTTCCGTTACAGGTGAGATGATCGCCCTGACAGACAAAGGTGAAGTGGCAGACTGCCGCTTTGCCTGCGCGCCTTTTTCCCGCCTGACGCTGCTCCCGAATCAAGCCTGGGACGATACCCTGACGGACGAATTGCTCGCGCAGCTGCGCCCGCTTTTCAAAGCGCCCTCCAGCGACAATGTGATAGTGGATTTTTCCGTCATTACCGAAACTCGCGTTCGTGATTCAGCGCTACGCTGGTTCTTCAATCTCGATCATCGACTGGACGATCTGGGCCTGAAAACGACTGCCGGTCACAGCGTACGGGTCAAAACGCTGACCGTTTTCTGTCTGTCGTCACAGCAGGAAGCCTTGCAGAAGGCCTGCCGTCAGCAGTCGGCTATTGCCAACGGAATGCTCGTAGCCCGTCGTCTCGCGGATATCCCGTCGGAAGCCTGCACGCCGCAGTTTGTAGTGGAAGAAGCTGAGCGTCTTTGTGCCGCTTTCCCGGCGCTACGCTGCGAAGTGCTGGATGAGCACGCCATTCAGGAGCAAGGCCTTGGGCTGCTGTACGCGGTTGGCAAGGGCTCCACGCGCCCTCCTCGCCTGCTGGCGATTCACTATGATGGCGTGGCAAACGGCCCGGTACGCACTTACGTCGGCAAAGGTATTACCTTCGATACCGGCGGTCTGTGGCTGAAGGAAGGCGCAGGCATGTACACCATGAAGTACGACATGTGCGGCGCGGCGAACGTGCTGGGGCTGATGCTGAGCATTGCCGAACTGGCGCTGCCCGTGCGGGTGATGGGCGTACTGGCGCTGGCGGAAAACGCGATTGGTCCGGACGCGATGCAGCCCGGCAGCGTGGCGCGCGCCTGCAACGGCATGACGGTGGAAATCAACAATACCGATGCCGAAGGCCGTCTGGTGCTGGCCGACGCCATCGCCTGGGCCAGCCAGCGCCATGAACAGACGCATTTCATCATCGATATGGCGACCTTGACCGGCGCAGTAGTCAAAGCGCTGGGCTATGAGCTGAGCGGGCTGATGACGCAAAGTGAAACGCTGCGGGAACAGCTTACGCAGGCCGGCAAGAAAAGCGGGGACGAAGTATGGTCGCTGCCGCTCGATAAGCGCCTGAAAAAGCAAACCGAAAGCGCCATTGCGGATTTGTGCAACACGCCGACAAACAATGCGGCGATAAGCGCCTCGGCGGCATGGCTGCTCCAGGCCTTCTGCCCACCGGAAATCCCATGGGCGCATCTGGACGTCAGCGGCACGGCGCTGTGGCGCGAAGGAGGAAGAAGCGTGGCGTCCGGCAGGCCGATTCCGCTGCTGATGCAGCATTTGCTGGACGATATTGAAGTACGTTGACCCTCACCCCTGCCCTCTCCCTAAGGGAGAGGGAGAAAACCACGCTGGATTTACTGTTGGCACAATCGAATCCCCTCTCCCCTTTGGGGAGAGGGTTAGGGTGAGGGGAACTCGCGCTAGAGCTTAAGGATCTCTTTCACAAACGGAATCGTCAGCTTACGCTGGGCGGTGATTGACGCGTGATCGAGCTGATCCAGCGTCATAAACAGGGTGCGGGTTTCACGGTCAAGGCGCTTCATCAGGAAGCGGCACACGTCTTCCGGCATTTCGAAACCACGCATTTTTGCACGCAGCTGCAATGCCTGCAGTTTGTCTTCGTCCGACAGCGGCTGAAGCTTGTAGATTTGCCCCCAGTCGAGGCGCGAGGCCAGATCCGGTAAGCCAAGATTGAGCTGACGCGGAGGACGGTCGCCGGTGATCAGCAGCCGCGTTTTGCCGGATTCCAGAATGCGGTTGTAGAGATTGAAAATCGCCATTTCCCACAGGTCATCCCCGGCCACGCACTCGATATTATCGATGCAGACCAGCGCCAGTTGCTCCATTCCCTCCAGCACTTCAGGCACAAACCAGGTGCGTTTATCGAGCGGAACATAGCCCACCGCATCACCGCGCTGCGACAGTTCGGCGCACGCCGCGTGCAGCAAATGGCTGCGGCCAGCGCCTTCGCGCGACCAGACGTAGATGTATCCGCTGTGTTCCTGACGCAGCATGGTTTGCACTGCGGCAAGTAAAGAAGAGTTATCGCCCGCCCAGAAACTCGCGAAAGTTTCGTCGTCGGGAAGATAGAGTGGCAGAGAGAGCTGAGCCGGAGCGTTCAGAGTGACCTCAACATGGAACTGCTAAAAACGCGATGAGTGTAACACAAAAGCCATGAAGGAGAGAACCGGGCGGATCCTTCGCCCGGTCATTCGATCGTCAGAACGATCAGTGAGACGGCGTCTCGCTGTCGGCCGCGTCCAGCACTTCTTCTTCCGGACGCAGGACGCTGATCAGCTTGAAGATCAGGCTCAGTGCAATACCGACGATGGTTGCCAGCGCCATGCCTTTCAGCTCCGCTGCGCCAATGTGAACTTTCGCACCGCTGACGCCGATGATCAGGATAACGGAGGTCAGGATCAGGTTCTGCGCTTTGCTGTAATCCACTTTCGATTCAATCAGCACGCGAATACCGGACGCACCGATCACTCCATACAGCAGCAGCGAAACGCCGCCCATGACCGGCACCGGAATGATCTGGATAGCCGCCGCCAGTTTACCCACGCAGGAGAGCAGAATAGCAATCACCGCCGCGCCGCCGATAACCCAGGTGCTGTATACGCGGGTGATCGCCATTACGCCGATGTTTTCGCCGTAGGTGGTATTTGGCGTGGAGCCGAAGAAACCGGAGATTACAGTGGAAAGGCCGTTGGCAAACATTGAACGGTGCAGGCCAGGATCCTTGATCAGGTCCTTTTTCACGATGTTCGCGGTAACCACCAGGTGGCCGACGTGTTCCGCGATAACCACCAGCGCCGCAGGCAGAATGGTGAAAATAGCAAACCACTCAAAGCGAGGCGTATAGAACGTTGGCAGCGCAAACCAGTGCGCCTGGCTGATTGCTGCGGTATCCACCATGCCCATGGAGAATGACAGGCCGTAACCCACCAATACGCCAATCAGAATAGGAATAATCGCCAGGAAGCCACGGAACAGCACGGAGCCAAACACCGTCACAGCCAGCGTCACCATGGACACGATGATCACTTTGCTGTCGACGCTCTGGCCGTCGGCAGGCAGCAGACCGGCCATGTTCGCGGCAACGCCTGCCAGTTCGAGACCGATAACCGCGACGATTGCGCCCATCGCTGCCGGCGGGAACATCACATCCAGCCAGCCGGTTCCGGCTTTCTTCACGATGAATGACACCAGGCAGAACAGCACGCCGCACATGATAAAGCCGCCGAGCGCCACTTCATATCCCAGCGGCAGCAGAAGCAGTACGGGGGAAATAAACGCAAAGCTTGAGCCCAGATAGGCCGGAATTTTGCCTTTGCATATGAACAGATACAGCAGCGTGCCGATGCCATTAAACAGCAGGACCGTTGCCGGGTTAATATGAAAAAGCACAGGCACCAGCACGGTTGCGCCAAACATGGCGAACAGATGCTGCAAACTAAGCGGGATGGTCTGTAAAAGCGGCGGTCTTTCACTAACCCCGATAGCGCGGCGCGTCATAGTCGTTTCCTCTGAGTATTGTTGTTGTGTTGTAGTCAAAAAAAAGCCGACTCTCAAAGTCGGCTCTTTTTAGTGAATCACTTACTTGGTACCAAAGATCTTATCGCCGGCATCGCCGAGGCCAGGGATGATGTACCCGTGCTCGTTGAGGCCCTGGTCAATGGAAGCGGTGTACAGCTCAACGTCCGGATGCGCTTTCTCCAGCGCGGCAATACCTTCCGGCGCAGCAACCAGTACCAGCACTTTAATGCTGTTACAGCCGGCGTTTTTCAGCAGGTCGATGGTGGCGATCATAGAGCCGCCGGTTGCCAGCATCGGGTCAACCACCAGCGCCATACGCTCGTCGATGTTGGAGACCAGCTTCTGGAAATACGGAACCGGTTCGAGGGTTTCTTCATTACGGTAGATGCCGACCACGCTGATACGCGCGCTCGGAACGTGCTCCAGCACGCCTTCCATCATGCCGAGGCCTGCACGCAGGATTGGTACAACGGTAATTTTTTTGCCTTTGATCTGCTCAATCTGCACCGGGCCATTCCAGCCTTCGATGGTAACGGTTTCGGTTTCCAGATCGGAGGTCGCTTCATAGGTCAGTAAGCTGCCAACTTCTGAGGCGAGTTCACGGAAGCGTTTAGTGCTGATGTCATGCTCACGCATCAGGCCCAGCTTGTGTTTGACGAGTGGGTGTTTCACTTCAACAATCTTCATTCTCTTTCTCCTCTGAGGTGGCATCCGCAAAAAAATCGCGGGATTATACCGCTTTTTTTGGATTGCGCCATACCCGTGTTGCTTGACGTATATCAAGCAAAGTGATTTAGAGACAAAAAAACCGGAGGCAGGGCTCCGGCTTGGGCGCAGGGTTCTGCCCGGTGGCGCTACGCTTACGCGGGCCTACGTGTATTGTAGGTCGGGTAAGCATTAGCGCCACCCGACAGCTACAGGTTATTTCCGTTGCTGGCGATCACCTGCTGATACCACTCAAACGACTTCTTCTTACTGCGCTCAAGCGTGCCGTTGCCTTCGTTATCTTTATCAACGTAGATAAAGCCGTAGCGTTTTTTCATCTCGCCGGTCCCGGCAGAAACAAGATCGATACAGCCCCATGGCGTATAGCCCATCAGATCCACGCCGTCTTCCACGACCGCTTTTTTCATCTCAGCAATGTGCGCAGACAGATAATCGATACGGTACTGGTCATTCACGCTGCCGTCCGCTTCACGTACGTCAATCGCCCCAAAGCCGTTTTCAACAATAAACAGCGGCAGCTGATAGTGATCCCAGAACCAGTTCAGGGAGTAGCGCAGCCCCACCGGGTCAATCTGCCAGCCCCAGTCAGATTTCTTCACGTACGGATTGGAGACCAGCGCTTTCGTTTCATCGTAGTCCAGCATTGGGTTATCTTCCGTCGCCTTAGTTGCGAAGGACATGTAGTAGCTGAAGCCGATATAATCGACGCAGCCCTGCAGCAGCGCCGCTTTATCTTCGGCGGTAATATCCAGCGTAAAGCCGCGACGGTCGAAGTAGTTCAGCAGGTGCTGCGGGTATTTGCCGCGCACGTGGACGTCGGTAAACCAGTAGCGTTTATGCATGGCGTTCATCGCCATCATCATGTCATCCGGCGCGCAGGTCAGCGGGTAAATCGGGCACATGGCTATCATGCAGCCGACCTGCAATGACGGGTTAATCTCACGGGCAATTTTCACCGCCAGGGCGCTTGCCACCAGCTCGTAGTGCGCCGCCTGATACATAATCGGCTCGCGATCTTCACCCTCTTCATACTTAATGCCGGAGTTGGTGAACGGTGCGAAATCTTCGTGGTAGTTGGCCTGGTTGTTGATTTCGTTGAAGGTCATCCAGTACTTCACTTTGTGCTGATAGCGCTCGAAGGCCACTTTCGCAAAGCGCACGAAGAAGTCGATGGTTTTACGGTTACGCCAGCCGCCGTACTCTTTCACCAGGAAGTAAGGCATTTCGAAGTGCGACAGGGTGATCACCGGCTCGATGCCGTACTTCAGGCACTCGTCGAACAGGTCATCGTAGAATTTCAGACCCGCTTCGTTCGGCTCCAGCTCGTCGCCTTTCGGGAACAGTCGCGTCCACGCGATAGAGGTGCGGAAGCATTTAAAGCCCATTTCGGCGAACAATTTAATGTCGTCTTTATAGCGGTGATAAAAATCGATCGCCTCGTGGTTCGGGTAGTTTTTTCCTGGCAGCACGCCGTCGGTAATTTCACGCGCCAGGCCGTGAGCGCCTGCTGTCATCACATCAGCCACGCTTGGGCCTTTGCCGCCCTCTTTCCAGCCGCCTTCCAGCTGATGTGCCGCCACGGCCCCGCCCCACAGAAAATCGCTTTTAAATCCGGACATAACCACTCCCTCTTTAACGTTCAGACTGCTGATTAAAATGATAAACCGCGCCGAGTAACCCGGCGTCGTTGCCGTGGCTCACGGTATCGACGTATTCGTCGATGCCAAACCAGGCGAGATGCTGTTTGAGCTGCGCCAGAAAACCGGGGCGCTCCGTAACGCCGCCGCCGAGCAATATCACCTGCGGATCGAAAAGATTAACCAGGTTGTAAAGCCCGGCGCCCAGGCCATTGAAGAACTCTTCGACCAGACGCTGGCAGGTCACATCACCGGCATCCCAGGCATCAAAAATCTCCTCACCGCTGACTTCTTCCAGCGCTTTACCACAGTGTTGGCTGTAACGGCTGCGCAGAACGCGCATTGTGCAGGTGGCATTCATGGTGTAATGCGTGGGATGGCGGCTGCCGGGGCGTTCAGTGAACATATAGCCAAACTCGCCCGCACGAAATTTTGCGCCGCGCACCAGCTGATTGTTACAGAAGATGGCACCGCCGATCCCCGTGCCGATGGTCAGCACCAGAAAATCGCTCATTTCAGCGGCTCTGCCCTGCCAGCGCTCAGCCAGCAGCACGCAGTTGGCGTCGTTTTCGATCGCAACCGGAAGCCCGGTGCGCTCTTCAAGCCACGCCCTGATGGCGAAATTATCGAACTTGCGGATAGCACCGCCCATCTCGATAAAGCCAGAGTGGGGATTCACATAGCCTGGCGCGCTGATGGCAATGCCTTCGCACTCAGAATGCGTGTCGATCCAGTGCAGGACCCCCTCTAAAATCGCATCCCCGTCGCTGCCGGTAACGATGGCTTTACTTTTGGCGAGTATCGCCCCTTCCTGCGTCACTACGCCCATTTTCAGCGCCGTTCCACCAATATCAAACGCGGCAATGTGCATCTGTGCCTTCCTCCGAATGCCATTTCAGAAACCGGTTTCAGTGGAATATTGTGTGCTCTGGCAATAACCTGCAAGCATTAAACCGTAACCGGTTTCATTTTCGTGAACGGGTTCAAATTTGCCGCCGGGGCTTCACTATCGTGTAAATATTCGTCAGCAAAAGATATCCCTCTCCCAGGCTCGCAAACGTTTGCTTAGGCTGTTAGAATGGCGCCGATTTTATTTGCTAACGCCCTTCGTGGAGATTTGCAGTGACCGACAAAACCTCTCTCAGCTACAAAGATGCCGGTGTTGATATTGACGCAGGTAATGCTCTGGTTGACCGAATCAAAGGTGTGGTGAAGAAAACCCGTCGCCCGGAAGTGATGGGTGGCCTGGGTGGCTTCGGCGCACTGTGCGCGCTGCCGCAAAAATATCGTGAGCCAGTGCTGGTTTCCGGCACGGACGGCGTTGGCACCAAGCTTCGCCTGGCAATGGATCTTAAGCGTCATGACACCATTGGCGTCGATCTCGTGGCGATGTGCGTTAACGACCTGGTGGTTCAGGGCGCTGAACCGCTGTTCTTCCTCGACTATTACGCCACCGGCAAGCTGGATGTCGATACCGCAGCCAGCGTTATCTCCGGCATCGCCGAAGGCTGCCTGCAGTCCGGCTGCGCGCTGGTCGGGGGTGAAACGGCAGAGATGCCGGGCATGTACCACGGCGAAGATTATGACGTAGCCGGTTTCTGCGTCGGCGTGGTTGAGAAGTCAGAAATTATCGACGGCAGCAAAGTGGCCGACGGCGACGTGCTGATTGCGCTGGCCTCCAGCGGTCCGCACTCCAACGGCTATTCTCTGGTGCGTAAGATCATCGAAGTCAGCGGCTGCAACCCGGAAACCGAAGCGCTGGAAGGCAAATCGCTGGCCGATCACCTGCTGGCCCCGACCCGCATCTACGTGAAAAATGTGCTGGAGCTGATTGCGAACGTTGACGTCCACGCCATTGCCCACCTGACGGGTGGCGGCTTCTGGGAGAACATCCCGCGCGTGCTGCCGGACAACACCCAGGCGGTAATCGACGAATCCTCCTGGCAGTGGCCTTCCGTATTCAACTGGCTGCAAAAAGCGGGCAACGTTAGCCAACACGAAATGTACCGCACCTTTAACTGCGGTGTAGGGATGGTGATTGCGCTCCCGGCAACTGAGGCGGATAAAGCGGTCGCGCTGATGAATGAGAAAGGTGAAAACGCGTGGAAAATCGGGTATATCAAAGCTTCCGATTCTGAACAGCGTGTGGTCATCGAGTAATGAAAAACATTGTGGTGCTGATTTCTGGCAACGGAAGCAACCTGCAGGCGATTATCGATGCCTGCAAGCAGAAGAGAATCAACGGCACCCTGCGTGCAGTGTTCAGCAACAAGGCCGATGCGTTCGGCCTTGAGCGAGCGCGTGAAGCAGATATTCCTGCCCATGCGCTGTCCGCCAGTCAGTTTTCCAGTCGCGAAGCCTTCGATCGCGAACTGATCCAGGAGATTGACGCCTACGCGCCCGACGTAGTCGTACTTGCAGGCTATATGCGCATTCTCAGCCCGGCTTTTGTCGCGCACTATTATGGCCGTTTGCTGAACATTCACCCTTCCCTGCTGCCGAAATACCCGGGCCTGCATACCCATCGTCAGGTGCTGGACAACGGCGACGAAGAGCATGGCACCTCGGTGCATTTCGTTACCGACGAGCTCGACGGCGGCCCGGTGATCCTTCAGGCCAAAGTGCCGGTGTTTGCCGGCGACACGGAAGAGGAAATCACCGACCGCGTGCAGCATCAGGAGCATGCAATCTATCCGCTGGTCGTCAGCTGGTTTGTTGATGGCCGTCTGGAAATGAAAAATAACGGCGCCTGGCTCGACGGCGTGCAGCTTCCTGCTCAGGGACATGCTTCCGAAGACTAACTTACCGTCGGGTGGCGCTACGCTTACCCGACCTACAAACCGTAGGCCCGGGCAAGCACAGCGCTGCCGCGCATCTACGCCCCAACGCCTTAATATCCTCAAGAAAAAAATTAACTGTCATACTTATCTGGCACAGTTGGACATCTCAGGTCAAAGCTCGCCATAATGTGAGGGCTGCCCGCGTCAATCAACCGGAGTGTGAGGAGTAATGGGTCAGGATAAGCTTTATATCGAAAAAGAACTGAGCTGGTTGTCATTTAACGAGCGCGTTCTCCAGGAAGCGGCGGATAAAAGCAACCCGTTGATAGAACGCATGCGCTTTTTGGGGATCTACTCCAATAACCTGGATGAGTTCTACAAGGTGCGTTTTGCCGAACTCAAGCGCCGCATTATCATCAGTGAAGAGCAAGGCATTACCGCCCATTCCCGCCATCTACTCGGTAAAATTCAGGCCCGGGTGCTGAAGGCCGACCAGGAATTCGACAGTCTCTATAACGAGCTGCTGCTGGAAATGGCACGCAACCAGATATTCCTGATCAACGAACGTCAGCTGTCGGTCAATCAGCAAGGCTGGCTGCGCCACTACTTTAAACACTATCTGCGCCAGCACATCACGCCAATCCTGATTAACCGCGAAACCGATCTGGTGTCGTTCCTGAAGGACGATTACACCTATCTGGCGGTGGAGATTATTCGCGGCGACGAAATCAGCTACGCGCTGCTGGAAATTCCGTCTGATAAAGTACCGCGCTTTGTTAACCTGCCACCGGAAACGCCGCGCCGCCGTAAGCCGATGATCCTACTGGATAACATTCTTCGCTACTGCCTCGACGACATCTTTAAGGGCTTCTTTGATTACGACGCCCTGAACGCCTACTCGATGAAAATGACCCGCGACGCCGAGTACGACCTGGTGCACGAGATGGAATCGAGCCTGATGGAGCTGATGTCTTCCAGCCTTAAGCAGCGCCTGACCGCAGAGCCGGTGCGCTTTGTTTATCAGCGCGACATGCCGGATGCGATGGTCGAAATGCTGCGCAATAAGTTCGCCATCACCCGCTATGACTCCATCGTCCCCGGCGGACGCTACCACAACTTTAAGGACTTTATCGGCTTCCCGAACGTTGGCAAAGCCAACCTGGTGAACAAGCCGCTGCCGCGCCTGCGACACGTCTGGTTTGATAAATTCCGTAACGGGTTTGATGCGATCCGCGAGCGCGACGTGCTGCTCTACTATCCGTATCACACCTTCGAGCACGTTCTGGAACTGCTGCGTCAGGCATCGTTTGACCCAAGCGTGCTGGCGATCAAAATCAATATCTACCGCGTGGCAAAAGACTCCCGCATCATTGATTCGATGATTCACGCCGCCCACAACGGCAAAAAAGTTACCGTAGTGGTCGAGCTTCAGGCGCGCTTTGATGAAGAGGCCAACATTCACTGGGCGAAGCGCCTCACCGAAGCGGGCGTGCACGTTATCTTCTCCGCGCCGGGCCTGAAAATTCACGCCAAGCTGTTCCTTATCTCACGTAAGGAGGGCGATGAAGTGGTGCGCTACGCGCATATCGGCACCGGGAACTTCAACGAAAAAACCGCCCGTATTTACACCGACTATTCGCTGCTGACCGCCGATGCGCGCATCACTAACGAAGTGCGTCGGGTGTTTAACTTCATTGAGAACCCTTACCGTCCGGTGAATTTCGATTACCTGATGGTGTCGCCGCAAAACTCGCGCCGCCTGCTGTACGAGATGATCGACAAAGAGATCGCCAATGCCCAGAATGGCTTGCCTTCTGGCATAACGCTGAAGCTGAACAATCTGGTCGACAAAGGCCTGGTTGACAGACTCTATGCGGCGTCCGGCTCCGGCGTACCGGTGAATCTGCTGATCCGCGGCATGTGTTCGCTGATCCCGCAGCTGGAAGGCATCAGCGAAAATATTAACGTCATCAGCATCGTTGACCGCTACCTTGAGCACGATCGGATCTATATTTTTGAAGACGGCGGCAGCAAAAAGGTGTGGCTCTCGTCGGCAGACTGGATGACGCGAAATATCGACTACCGCATTGAAGTCGCCACGCCGCTGCTTGACCCGCGCCTGAAGCAGCAGGTGCTGGATATCATCGATCTGCTGTTCAGCGACACCGTAAAAGCCCGTTTTATCGACAAAGAGCTGAGTAATCGCTATGTGCCTCGCGGCAATCGCCGCAAAGTCCGGGCCCAGCTGGCGATTTACGACTACATCAAAACCCTTGAGCAAGCCGACTAATCTATGCCCATTAAAACCAAAACGTCACGACCGCAGGAGATTGCTGCGGTCGACCTGGGATCGAACAGTTTTCATATGGTGATTGCGCGCGTCGTCGACGGTGCACTGCAAATTATTGGCCGCCTGAAGCAGCGCGTTCATCTGGCCGACGGCCTGGGTGAAAATAACATGCTCAGCGAAGAAGCAATAGAGCGTGGCATGAGCTGCCTCTCTCTGTTTGCTGAGCGTCTGCAAGGGTTTTCCCCGGCAAACGTGGTCATCGTCGGCACCCACACGCTTCGCCAGGCGCTGAACGCGCCAGAGTTTCTCAAGCGTGCAGAAAAGGTTATCCCCTACCCGATTGAAATCATTTCGGGTAATGAAGAAGCCCGCCTGATTTTTATGGGCGTGGAGCACACGCAGCCGGAAAAAGGCCGCAAGCTGGTGATCGACATCGGCGGCGGTTCAACGGAGCTTGTGATCGGCGAAGACTTCACCCCGCAGCTGGTGGAAAGCCGCCGTATGGGCTGCGTCAGCTTCGCCCAGACGTTCTTCCCCGGCGGCGCCATCAGCAAAGAGAACTTCCAGCGCGCTCGCCTCGCGGCGGTGCAGAAGCTTGAAACGCTCTCCTGGCAGTATCGTATTCAGGGCTGGAACGTGGCGATGGGCGCATCGGGCACCATTAAAGCGGTGCACGAAGTGCTGGTCGAAATGGGCGAGAAGGACGGCATCATCACCCCTGAACGCCTGGATATGTTGGTTGCAGAGGTACTGAAGTTCAAAAGCTTCAGCGCACTGAGCCTGCCGGGCCTGTCCGAAGACCGCCAGGCGGTCTTTATGCCTGGCCTCGCCATTCTTTGCGGCGTGTTTGATTCGCTGGCAATTAAAGAGCTGCGCCTGTCTGACGGCGCGCTGCGCGAGGGCGTGCTGTACGAAATGGAAGGTCGCTTCCGCCACGATGATATTCGTATCCGCACCGCCGAAAGTCTGGCGAGCCAGTACAACGTGGACCGCGAACAGGCGCGCCGCGTGCTGGAAACCACCAACCGCATGTACGAGCAGTGGGTTGAGCAAAACGGCAAGCAGGCGCACCCGCAGCTGGCAGCGCTGCTGAAGTGGTCCGCGATGCTGCACGAGGTTGGGCTGAATATCAATCACAGCGGAATGCACCGCCATTCGGCATACATTCTGCAAAACAGCGATTTGCCGGGCTTTAATCAGGAACAGCAGATGCTTATCGCCACGCTGGTTCGCTATCATCGCAAGGCGGTAAAACTCGACGATCTGCCGCGTTTTACGCTGTTTAAGAAAAAGCAGTTCTTGCCGATGATCCAGCTGCTGCGCCTCGGCGTGCTGCTGAATAACCAGCGTCAGGCGACAACCACTCCGCCGACGCTGAAGCTCACCACCGAAGCGAATCACTGGACGCTGTGCTTCCCGCACGACTGGTTTAGCCAGAACGCGCTGGTGCTGCTCGATCTGGAAAAAGAGCAGCAGTACTGGCAGGCGGTAACCGGCTGGGCGCTGAAAATTACCGAAGAAGCGTCACCCGATATCGCGGCCTGACGGGCGCGGTTCACTCATCTGCGGCAGCCAGGCCTTCCAAAGGCTCTGGCTTGCCGATATAAAAGCCCTGCAGATAATCAATCCCCAGCTCCAGTGCAGCTTGCTGAATCTCTTCCGTTTCAACGAACTCCGCCACGACATGCATGTTTTTCATCCGCGCAAGGTGGCAGATAGACGACACAATCTGGTAGTCCAGACTGCTGGAAAGCAGGTTCTGAATAAAGCTGCCATCGATCTTCAGGATATCGGCATTGATCTTTTTCAACCGCGAATAGCTGGCGTAACCGGTACCAAAATCATCGATAGCAATCCGGCAGCCAAGCGCCTGGAGCTGCTCAATATTTTGCATCGCCTGTTCAGGGTGGCTCAGCGATTGCGTTTCGGTTACCTCGAACACCAGCTGCCAGCCCTGAATGTTATAGCGCGTCAACAGGCTTGCTACCGTTTTTGGAAACTGCGAGCCGCAGGCCGATGACGGTGAAATATTGATCGACAGGCGCAGGCCAGGCAGCGCTTTACGACGGGTATCCATGAAGATCAGAGCGTGTTCTATCACCCAAAGATCGATGCGCGATGACAGACCGAACTCATGCGCAACCGGTAAAAAATCCTCCGGCGCGATCAGCCGATCGTTTTCACCCTGCAAACGAATAAGCACCTCGTGGTAATTGTCGCCGCGGATCCCGACGATAGGCTGAACCATCAGGCTGAAGCCGTCATGTTCCAGCGCCAGCTGGAGGCGATTCATCACCGTGACCTTTTCTTTCAGCCGCTGCTGTAAATACACGGTATTACGGTGCTGCAAATTCTCGGGAGAGCCCGTAATCAGCGACACATTCGCAATGGAGCTCAGCTCCCCCAGCAGCATCGACAGTTGCAGCACCGGAGAACGAACGTGGCAATAGCTGACGCCCACATTAGGCTGCAGCGGCATACCATCCCAGACAAAGCGGAATGTCTTAATAAGCGCATCGAGAGAAGCAATGCGCAGCTCGTGCGAATCCGTGTTAAGGCGGATCACTAGATCGTGACCGGAGAGCTGATAAATGCTCTCACCATCCTGCAGAGCGGACTCCAGCCATTTGCCGAGGTTTTGCTTGTACTGAATCCTTACCATCATGCCGTAGTGGCGCCCGAGCACTTCCAGCTCCGGTATACGCAGGAAGCAAAGCACGGACCACGGCGTGGAAGATAGCTTACGGCTTAGCGCCCACAGATTTGGCATCTGAACTACGGGGTCAATATACGCCATCCGCTTCACCCGGGCATGGATAATGCGCTGTTCTGTCGCAAGCATCGCCATGTACATCACGATAAATGAGAACACCAGGTAGCTCGACGACGTGATCGCCAGCTGTGTGCTGTAGCTCGAATAAACCGGAATGTAGCGGTAATAGAAGTGAATACTGACGATAAGCACCAGCGTCCATATAATGGACATCAGACGATAGCCAAAGCGCATTGCCCCCCACAGCATCACGGGCAGCAGCAGAGAGAGCGTGTAGTTGGTGGTAAAAATAGAAGCAGCATTCGGCTCTGGAATAAAAAGTAATCCAATAATCATCAATAAAATCAGCGACCAGAGTGCGATCTCCATCGTTGAAACTTTATAGTCAATCTGCAGACGAAGCTGAGAATAAAACGAGCGCAGGTACAAAGGATTGCGGACAGCCCTGATTACCAGGTAGCAGAGCGGTACCCCCGTTAAGCATCCCACCAGCATGGATTGATAGTTAATCAGGCTGTGCAGCGTCAGCGGACCAGCACCTGCCAGCGAAATACTGGCAGGAAGAATGTCAAAAAAGACGCAGGCCAATAGCAGTAATTGAAACACCGTGGCGGGGAAAAAGACCTGCCAAAAGAGGCGCTGCGGCATCAGCCGCGTACTGCCGTAGGTGATGGAATGTCGGTGCGGGACAAACACCCGATAGCCGCCCCAGCTCAGGATCACCGGAATTAAAAAATGGAAGACGATGACGACACGTTCAGGCACCGACATGCCCTGAGCGATGATAAACCAGATACCCAGCACAATGCCGGGCAGCGCGTCCCAGCCAAAGAAAAGCATCAGCGTCAGAAGCAACGCCAGCGGCAAATAGTAAAGCGAAACAATCCCGCCATCGATCCGGGTGAAGGTGTTCGCACTTCGGGCGACTGGTAGCAGGATAAGAGGCAGAATAAGTGGGAGTCCCCACCATTTATCACGAGTTTTTTTGTAGAGTTCAGTAAGGTGCATAGATGCTCAAGGGCAGTTCCCATTCCCGATGGGGCAGAGTCAGACAGGCATCCAACCTGATGGGCGATCCCGACAAATCCACAGTACGGATCGAGGCAAGAGATTATAGTTAGCGGCAGCGCAAGCGATTTGACTTAAATCAACAAAAGGAGCCAGCCGGAAAAATCCTACTTCAGGCGATATTCTCACGCCCCAGTTGTGCTACCCGGCACCGGATTTGCACAATTTTTACCCAATTGTTAATTGACCCTGCTGCCCCGCTGTGCCTTAATAGGCCCATCGCCCGAATCGGGCATTTTTAAAGGACCCTTCAGTGAGCCAGGCAACTCCTATGCGCAAACGACACCAGTTCAACAGCCGCATGACCCGGATCATTATTCTTATCAGCTTCCTCTTTTTCGTTGGCCGCTTCATCTATTCTTCTGTGGGCGCCTGGTATCACCACCAGGATAAAAAAGCCGCGCAGCAGTCAAGCCAGGTCACTGAGCCTCAGGTGCGTACCGGGCAAAACTAACCCTGCCAAACGCCTCTCATTGTCCGTTCCTGAATTTGCATCCTGCGGAAAAACCAAGCACGATGGTTTGAACCCGTAATGACATGCCAATACAGGGATCCGTATGAAGAACGTGCTCAACGCTTTTCTGCCGCTGTACACCACCACGCTACTGATGCTGCTCGGCTCCGGCCTGCTGACGACTTACATCTCGCTACGCCTCGCCCATGACGAGGTGAACGGGACGATCATCGGGGCGATCACCGCCGCAAACTATCTGGGGCTGGTGATTGGCGGCAAGGTCGGACACAACCTCATTGCCCGCGTCGGACATATTCGCGCTTACGTCTCCTGCGCAGGGATCATCACCGCCTCGGTCGTGGGCCACGGCCTCAGCGACTTTATTCCCTTATGGATTTTCCTGCGCCTGGTAATTGGCCTTTGCATGATGTGCCAGTACATGGTGCTGGAAAGCTGGCTCAACGATCGCGCGGAGCCGTCTCAGCGCGGCACCATTTTCGGCCTGTATATGGTGGCGACCTACCTTGGCCTGTGCGGCGGGCAGATTATCCTGATGGCGGCCGCCGGAACCAGCCCTTCGATGCTGCTGATCGTGGCACTTTGCTTCGCTCTTTGTCTGGTGCCAATTGCGCTTACCACCCGCACCACCGCCCAGCCAATGTCGCCAGCCCCGATGGAGCTGGGCTATTTCTTTAAAGCTATACCGAAGCTGCTGGCTGCAACGCTGGTAATGGGCATGGCCGCGGGCGCGTTTTATGGCCTCGCGCCGGTGTTTGCCATTTCAAAAGGGCTGACTACCCAACAGACAGGGCTCTTTATGGGCGTAACTATTTTCGCAGGGATGGTTTCACAATTCCCTTTGAGCTGGCTGTCTGACCGCTATGACCGTCAGCGCCTGCTGTTTTACACGGCGGTGCTTTTCGCGCTGGCGTCTTTGCCGCTCTCCGTCCTGCCGCATTTAAGCTTCTGGTGGCTACTGGGAATAGCCTTTGTCTCAAGCATGGCGATGTTTTCGCTTTATCCACTCGGCGTGGCCATTGCTAACGACTACGTTGATCCGCAGCGGCGCGTCTCGCTCACCGCCTGTCTGTTAATGGCATTCGGCATAGGTGCCTGCGTAGGTCCACTCGTCACCGGTGCGGTGATGCAGCCTTTCGGCGGAAACGTGCTCTATTTCTGCTTCACGCTTTGCGGGGTAACTATTGGGGCGATCAGCTGGATCAGAAAGCGTCAGCCCGAAATTATCGTCGATGCTCCCCTGCCTCACGTGGTCATGCCCGACAGCCTGACCTCCTCACCGCTGGCCGCTGTACTCAACCCGACGCTGGATGAAGAGGTCATTCAGGAAGTGATGGTGGATACCCCAAATGAAGCGCAGGAAGAGGAAGGCGAGAGCGCAGACAGGGTAGCCTGAACTTAGCCGTCAGGCGCAAAGGCGGCATTATTTAAAACTCCCCGACGACAATCCGGGGAGTGTTTCTATACAGGTTCAGGCTCATTCAGGCATAACCAACGAACTCTTAACCCCGGCGTAATCCGCCAGGCTAACGCCCGGCTTCGGCCATCCACTGCTCTGCATCCGCCCCTGCGGGAATACGTAACGGAGCAGAAGGATCGGTTGCCGCACGCCATACCGCTTCGGCAACGTCCACAGCGTGGGTCACAGGGCCACTCTCATCCTGCACGCTGGCGATAAACTGCTGGAACAGAGGCTCATAGTCCGGATTGTCTGTGCCATGCAGGTGCGAACGAGCGTTCGCGCTAAAGTTTGTTTCCGGCGAGCGACCGGGCAAAACGATATGTGCTCGCATGCCAAAGGGCGCTATTTCAACCGCCAGCGATTCAGTCAGGGCGTTTACGGCCGCCTTGCTGGCCCGGTAGACACCAACAATCGGCATCGTTTTGAGCGTGACCGTAGACGTCACGTTAATAATAACGCCGGCCCGGCGCTGCCGCATCTGAGGCACGACGGCCTGGATCATCGCCAGCGTCCCCACCGTATTGGTCTGAAACAGGGTCTGTACTGTCTCGGGGGCCGTAAGCTCAATTGGCGACGCCGCACCAAGCCCGGCGTTATTGACCAGAACATCTACGGGACCGGCGGCCTTCACGGCCTGCGCAATGCTGGCAGGATCGGTAACGTCGAGTCTGAGCAGACTCAGCCGATCCGAAACCGGAAGCATGCTCGCATCAGGCGTCCGCATCGTTGCAACCACCTGCCAGCCTTTTCTCAGAAAAAGGCGGGCGGTTTCCAGACCAAAGCCGGTTGAACAGCCGGTAATCATTACTGTAGGCATAATCGTCTCCACTAAAAATGAACGATTCCATAGTAGCGACGGCAATATGGACTGACTATAATCCATAGTCCCCTTTACTTTAGCCAAAGTCCTGAAATGATCACCACCGATCCGCTGGCGCAAATCGTCACTCTGCTGCAACCTGCCGCTCGTTTTTCAAAGCTGGTGGAGTGTGGCGGCACGTGGCGAACTCACCGGGAAGCCACCGGAGAACCCTTCTATTGCGCAATCCTTGAGGGAAGCTGCCGCATAAACTTCGGCGGAGTGCAGCAATTCGATCTCCACGCGGGTGATTTTGTACTTGCACCGGCAATGCGGGAGCTGATTAGTAGCAGCCCTGACGCTCCTGCGGAGATGCCCGCAACGCTGCCCGTACGGATCAGCGAAGGACACTTTCGCGTCGGATGCCAGCACGACCCGGTCGATGCGCGCATGGTCATCGGCCACTGCAGCTTCGCTGCGCCGGATGCCGCCCTGCTCGTTTCTCTTCTGCCGGAAGCGCTACTTGTACGTGACAGCCCCCGGCTTGCCACTCTGATACAGCTCATCGGCGAGGAGTCGCGCCAGCAACGGTCGGCAAAAGAGCTGGTACTGGAGCGACTGCTGGAAGTGCTGCTGATTGAAGCTCTCCGCTGCGGAACGGACACTGCAGCCGCGCCGGGTCTGCTCCGGGGCCTGAGCGATATTCGACTTGCGGCCGCGCTTCGCGCGCTTCATGAGCGTCCTGAACACCCGTGGACCGTTGCCGAACTGGCTTCAGCCGCTTCGCTGTCACGTTCGGCCTTTTTTGAGCGCTTCAGTCGTATTGTTGGACAAAGGCCAATGGAATATCTGCTGGCATGGCGCATGGCGCTGGCAAAACAGCTGCTGCGCACGCAGGAACCTGCCATTGAGCAGATTGCCGCCCAGGTGGGCTATGGCTCGGGAAGTAGCTTTAGCGTAGCGTTCACGCGATACGCGGGCTTGTCCCCTCGCCAGTATGCGCGCAAGACTGCCGCCAACACGCCGGAGCCATAGCCCGAAGAGCCTTAACGCAAGCAACGCTGTAGATAGCCACGCCCGCAGGGCATATTTTTCAGCACGCAATAAAAAAGCCCGCCGTCAGGCGAGCTTCAGGGTCTTAACGCAGCACTCTGGCGACGGGCTTATTCCCACTCAATCGTTGCTGGCGGCTTACCGCTGATGTCATACACCACGCGGGAAATACCGTTCACTTCGTTGATAATGCGGTTGGAGACGCGGCCCAGGAAGTCATATGGCAGATGCGCCCAGTGCGCAGTCATAAAGTCGATGGTTTCTACCGCACGCAGGGAAACAACCCAGTCGTACTTACGGCCATCGCCCATTACGCCCACGGAACGTACCGGCAGGAACACGGTGAACGCCTGGCTCACTTTGTTGTAAAGATCGGCTTTGTGCAGCTCTTCGATGAAGATAGCATCGGCACGGCGCAGCAGGTCGCAGTACTCTTTCTTCACTTCGCCCAGCACGCGCACGCCCAGACCTGGCCCCGGGAACGGATGACGATAGAGCATGTCGTACGGCAGGCCCAGCTCCAGACCAATTTTACGCACTTCGTCTTTGAACAGCTCACGCAGCGGCTCTACGAGGCCCATCTTCATCTCTTTCGGCAGGCCGCCCACGTTGTGGTGAGATTTGATGACGTGCGCTTTACCGGTTGCAGAAGCCGCCGACTCGATAACGTCCGGGTAGATGGTACCTTGAGCCAGCCACTTCACGTCTTCCAGCTTCAGTGCTTCTTCGTCGAAGACTTCCACGAACACGCGACCGATGATTTTGCGTTTGGCTTCAGGATCGTTTTCACCAGCCAGCGCATCCAGGAAGCGCTTTTCACCTTCAACGTGCACGATGTTCAGACCAAAGTGGTCGCCAAACATGTCCATTACCTGCTGAGCTTCGTTCAGGCGCAGCAGGCCGTTGTCGACAAACACGCAGGTCAGATTTTTGCCGATAGCGCGGTGCAGCAGCATCGCGGTAACGGAAGAATCTACGCCACCGGAAAGGCCGAGGATGACTTTGTCATCACCAACCTGCTCGCGAATACGTGCGACAGCGTCGTCGATAATCTTAGCGGGGGTCCACAGCGCTTCGCACTGGCAGATGTCGCGCACGAAGCGCTCCAGCATACGCAGGCCCTGGCGGGTGTGGGTCACTTCCGGATGGAACTGCACGCCGTAGAAGCGTTTTTCTTCATTCGCCATAATCGCGAACGGACAGGTTTCGGTGCTGGCAACGGTGACGAAATCAGCCGGAATAGCGGTGACTTTATCGCCGTGGCTCATCCATACGTCCAGCAGCGGTTTGCCTTCGGCGGTCAGGGAATCTTCGATACCGTGGATCAGCGCGCTGTCGTTCACAACTTCAACCTGCGCGTAACCAAACTCGCGCTCGTTGGAGGACTCAACGTGGCCGCCGAGCTGCATCGCCATAGTCTGCATACCATAGCAAACGCCGAACACCGGAACGCCTGCGTTAAATACGTACTCTGGCGCACGTGGGCTGTTGTCTTCAGTGGTGCTTTCCGGGCCGCCGGAGAGGATGATACCGCTCGGATTGAACTCACGAATTTGTGCTTCGGTAACGTCCCAGGCCCACAGTTCGCAGTAAACGCCGAGCTCACGTACGCGACGCGCTACCAGCTGAGTGTACTGAGAACCGAAATCGAGGATAAGAATGCGATGCTTATGAATGTTGTCGGTCATTGACGGTAATTCCAGGGCAAGTGAAACAAAATCAAAGCGCCCGGCATAAGCCGGGCGCGGAAACGATTAAGAACCCAGACGGTAGTTCGGGGATTCTTTAGTGATAGTCACGTCGTGAACGTGGCTCTCCTGAATGCCCGCGCCGCTGATGCGGACGAATTCAGCTTTGGTACGCAGCGCGTCGATGGTACCACAGCCGGTCAGGCCCATACAGGAGCGCAGGCCGCCCATCTGCTGGTGAATAATCTCTTTCAGACGGCCTTTATAGGCAACGCGACCTTCGATACCTTCCGGCACCAGTTTGTCAGCAGCGTTATCGGTCTGGAAGTAACGGTCAGAGGAGCCTTTGGACATCGCGCCCAGGGAACCCATACCGCGGTATGATTTGTAAGAACGGCCCTGGTAGAGTTCGATTTCACCCGGGGATTCTTCGGTACCAGCGAGCATAGAGCCAACCATAACGGCGGCAGCACCTGCGGCGATCGCTTTGGCAATGTCGCCAGAGAAGCGGATACCGCCGTCAGCGATAACCGGGATACCGGTACCTTCCAGCGCTTCAACCGCGTCAGATACAGCAGTGATCTGCGGCACGCCCACGCCGGTAACGATACGGGTAGTACAGATAGAGCCAGGACCGATACCCACTTTAACTGCGCTACAGCCTGCGTCAGCCAGCGCGCGAGCGCCTGCTCCAGTCGCCACGTTACCGCCGATGATCTGCAGGTCAGGGTATTTCGCACGGGTATCACGAATACGTTGCAGAACGCCTTCAGAGTGACCGTGAGAGGAGTCAATCAGCAGCACGTCCACGCCTGCCGCAACCAGCGCATCAACGCGCTCTTCGTTACCGGCACCGGCGCCTACTGCCGCACCGACGCGCAGACGCCCCTGCTCATCTTTACAGGCGTTAGGCTTACGTTCTGCTTTCTGGAAATCTTTTACGGTAATCATGCCGCGCAGGTGGAAGTTCGCATCCACAACCAGCGCTTTCTCAACGCGCTTTTCATGCATTTTAGCGAACACAACTTCACGGGTTTCGCCTTCACGCACGGTGACGAGGCGCTCTTTCGGCGTCATGTAAACGCTGACAGGCTGGTTCAGGTCGGTCACGAAGCGCACATCGCGACCGGTGATGATGCCGACCAGCTCGTTGCTTTCCGTCACAACCGGGTAACCGGCAAAGCCGTTACGTGCGGTCAGCTCTTTGACTTCAGCAAGCGTAGTCGTTGGCAGCACGGTCTGTGGGTCAGACACGACGCCGGATTCATGCTTCTTCACGCGGCGAACTTCTTCCGCCTGGCGCTCAATGGACATGTTCTTATGGATAAAGCCGATGCCGCCTTCCTGGGCCAGGGCGATGGCCAGACGCGCTTCAGTCACGGTGTCCATTGCCGCAGAGAGCATAGGAATGTTAAGACGAATGGACTTGGTCAGCTGAGTGCTGAGATCGGCAGTATTCGGCAAAACGGTGGAGTGAGCGGGAACGAGGAGGACGTCGTCAAACGTCAGGGCTTCTTTGGCGATACGTAGCATGGGCAATATCTCTACCTGGAGGTTAATAAATATTGCCGTGGCATTATACAGAGCGTAATCGGTTGCATCCACACTTTTTTGCAAATAATACTTGCGCTGGCCTCTGAGCAAGTTACTATCGACTGAATAACCTGCTGATTTAGAATTTGATCTCGCTCACATGTTACCCTCTCAATCCCCCTCAGTTTTTACCGTCAGCCGCCTGAATCAGACGGTGCGTCTGCTGCTTGAGCAGGAGATGGGGCAAGTGTGGATCAGCGGCGAAATCTCCAACTTTTCTCAGCCCTCCTCCGGCCACTGGTATTTTACGCTCAAAGACGACAACGCCCAGGTGCGCTGTGCGATGTTCCGCAACAGCAATCGTCGCGTGACGTTTCGCCCACAGCATGGCCAGCAGGTTTTGGTCCGCGCCAACATCACGCTGTATGAGCCGCGCGGCGACTACCAGATCATCGTCGAAAGCATGCAGCCTGCCGGCGAAGGGTTGCTGCAGCAAAAATACGATCAGCTGAAGGCAAAGCTGTCGGCCGAAGGGTTATTCGATCAGCAGTTCAAACAACATCTTCCCTCTCCTGCGCACCGTGTCGGTGTGATCACTTCAAAAACCGGAGCCGCGCTGCATGACGTTCTGCATGTGCTGAAACGCCGCGATCCATCGCTGCCGGTGGTGATTTATCCCACTTCTGTACAGGGTGAAGATGCGCCGGGACAGATTGTTCGCGCCATTGAGCTGGCAAATCAGAGGGAAGAGTGCGATGTGCTGATCGTTGGCCGCGGCGGCGGCTCGCTGGAAGATTTATGGAGCTTTAACGACGAGCGCGTGGCGCGGGCAATTTTCGCCAGCCGCATTCCGGTCGTCAGCGCCGTCGGCCATGAAACCGACGTAACCATTGCGGATTTCGTCGCCGATTTACGGGCACCAACGCCCTCCGCTGCCGCCGAAATGGTCAGCCGTAATCAGCTGGAATTATTGCGTCAGGTGCAATCGGCACAGCAGAGGCTGGAAATGGCGATGGATTACTTCATCGCGGGCCGTAATCGCCGCTTTAGCCTGCTGCATCATCGTCTGCAGCAACAGCATCCGCAGCTACGTCTGGCGCGCCAGCAAACCGTGCTCGACAGGCTGCGCCAGAGGATGAGCTTTGCCCTCGACAATCAGCTGAAGAAAACGTCTCAGCGCCAGCAACGGCTCACTCAGCGCCTGAACCAGCAAAATCCTCAGCCTCGTATTTATCGTGCGCAGACGCGTATTCAGCAGCTGGAATACCGGCTGGCGCAGACGCTTCGCACACAGTTAAGCACCACGCGCGAACGTTTTGGGAATGCGGTGACGCATCTGGAAGCGGTAAGTCCTCTCTCGACGCTAGCGCGCGGCTACAGCGTAACCACCGCAGCAGACGGCAAGCTGGTGAAGAAAACGAAACAGCTGACCGCCGGAGATAAACTCACGACCCGCCTGGAAGATGGTGTGGTGGAAAGCGAAGTGACAAAAGTGACTGCGGTGAAGAAAACGCGGGCGCGCAAAGCACCATAACGTTGCCGGGCGGCACTTCGTTTGCCCGGCCTACAAAAAATTCAGGATAGTTTCGTCGGCCCGGTAAGCGCAGTGTCGTAGGCCGGATAAGGCGCTAGCGCCGCATCCGGCAAAACGCACAACGGCTTAAACCAGCTTAAACTCCACGCGCTTTTTCGAAATCAGCCCATGGCCGTTCTGGCAGAAATAATCCACCGCGCCGCAGGCTTTCAGCACTTCTAACGGCTTATGGCATTCCGGGCAGAGTGCCTGCAGGGCGAAATCCTGCTGGCAGTATGCGCAGTGCCCCTGGCCGCTCTGCTGCTCCAGCGCGCCATGACAAACCGGACAATTCAGCGCCATTGTGACCTCCTGATAGTTTGCGATTATTTTACCACAACGGTTAATGCGGGCCGCGCAGTTGCTGCTGTAGCTGCAGCAGAGCTGTGACTTCAGCAATGCGCCGCTGAGTGAAGTGGCTAACCTGCTCGGGAGCACGCACAAACAGGCTGTTTTCACCCAGGATGCAGCGTGCCAGGCAACGCTCATAAACAGCGCCGTTAAGCGTCCAGCGATGAACGTTTTCACTTTGCAAGATTTCCAGTACTTCACCCGCACCGAGCCGATCCTGGCTCAAAACGGTACCGTCACGCAGATACAGGCGAATACCTTTTTGCCCGCCGGCGGGCCCGGCATATTTGTTCAGCCATATTTCCAGAGGAATGCCGCTAAGTTGCCCTCGCAGATGGGCGCTCCCTTCGGCAGTCGCAATGTCTCCTTTCGCAATCGGATGACCCAGGCGGTCTTTGGCCTCAACTAAAGTAAGCGCTAACTGATTATCTGCACCGAGTACTGCCAGCGTCTCATGCATCATCGCCAGCACATGAGTGCCAATATCGACTATAACGCCGTCCGGGTGTTTGAGCGTGCGCGTGTCCGGCTCGCCGGTGGCGAAATTCAGCGCAACGGGTTCGCCTTTATCGTTAAATCCGCTGGGCTCCAGTAAGTAGCCCTCGATTTTAACAATATCGGCAAGCGAGGCGATTAATGGTGAAACCAATGCAGCACCCGCTTCTGGCTGCCAGTCATTTTCAATTTCGCCACGCACAAGTTGTGCCACGCCGTCTCGCGCCATCCAGTGATCGAGTGCAAGAATACGCGTGGCATTTTCGGGCTCAGCCAGCAGCGCCTGAAGGTGAGCGAGCTGCTCCAGCGTCGCCGCGACAGGTTTCTCTACCACAATACGCGGCACCTCTGAGCGGAGCACCTGCTCCAGCACGGGCAAATGCCACAGGGAAGACGTTGTGATAAGCACCATTTCATGCTTCATTGCCAGTAACGCATCCAGCGATTCGCAGCGCTGAATCCCGTCCGGCGCGCGGGATACATCCACATCGAAACCGTAACAATGCTCAAGCGGTACGTTGAGCCGTTTTAGTGCAGGCAGGTATGCGGTTTCGATCACCGCCCCAAGACCAATAAATCCAAATTTCATCATCAACCCCGAAGACAAAAAAACCCGCCATAAGGCGGGTTAGTGCAGGTACCACGCCAGTACAGAACCGGCGATTACTTGCTTTTCTTGATGTGCTTGATCAGGCGCTTACGCTTACGCATCTGGTTTGGCGTCAGGGTGTTGCGCTTGTTCGCAAACGGGTTATCCCCTTCCTTGAACTGGATACGGATAGGCGTGCCCATCACGTCCAGGGATTTGCGGAAGTAGTTCATCAGGTAGCGCTTGTAGGAATCCGGCAGGTCTTTCACCTGGTTACCGTGAATCACCACAATCGGCGGGTTATAGCCACCGGCGTGCGCATACTTCAGCTTCACGCGACGACCGCGAACCAGCGGCGGCTGATGATCGTCCTGCGCCATATTCATGATGCGGGTTAACATCGCGGTGCTCTGACGTTTGGTAGAGCTGTCATACGCTTCGCGGACGGATTCGAACAGGTTGCCGACGCCGCTACCGTGCAGAGCAGAAATGAAGTGCACACGCGCAAAGTCGATAAAGCCCAGACGGAAATCGAGGGTCTCTTTAACCTGCTCTCTTACGTCGTTGCTCAGGCCATCCCATTTGTTGACCACGATCACCAGTGAGCGCCCACTATTGAGGATAAAGCCGAGCAGCGAGAGATCCTGATCGGAAATGCCTTCACGAGCATCAATAACCAGCATCACCACGTTAGCGTCTTCGATAGCCTGCAACGTTTTGATTACCGAGAATTTCTCAACGGTATCGGTGATTTTGCCGCGCTTGCGCACACCGGCGGTGTCGATGAGCACGTATTCGCGCTCATCGCGCTCCATCGGGATATAGATGCTGTCGCGCGTGGTGCCAGGCATGTCGTAGACCACGACGCGGTCTTCGCCAAGAATACGGTTAGTTAGCGTTGACTTACCCACGTTCGGACGGCCAACGATAGCCAGCTTAATCGGCAGATCCTGCGGATTGAAAGCCTCTTCGGGCTCCTCAGCTTCCTCGCCGTTTTCATTTGCTTCAAACTGCGCCCAGTACTCGGCGTCTTCGTCCACTTCTTCAGCGGGGGAGATTTCGTCCATGTACGGCAGCAGCGCGAGTTCCAGCAGGCTGGTCACACCGCGGCCATGAGAAGCGGCAATCGGATGAATATCGCCAAGGCCCAAAGACCAGAAGTCAGCCATCGCCTGATCCGGGTCGATACCGTCCGTTTTGTTAGCAACGAGGAAGGTGGCTTTATCACGCGAGCGCAGATGCTTAGCAATAGCCACATCCGCAGGCATCAGCCCGGCGCGCGCATCAACCATAAACAGCACCACGTCAGCTTCTTCAATCGCCAGCAGCGACTGTTCCGCCATACGCGTTTCCACGCCCTCTTCCGTGCCGTCGATACCGCCGGTATCGATACAGATAAACTCGCGGCCTTCCACTTCAGCACGACCGTACTTACGGTCACGAGTCAGACCCGGGAAATCCGCGACCAGCGCATCTCGCGTGCGCGTCAGACGGTTAAACAGCGTGGATTTTCCAACGTTAGGGCGCCCGACAAGCGCGACCACAGGTACCATGATAAATGCCTCTTAAAATCTAAAAACAGTAAAACGGCCCCTGCTTAGACAGGAGCCGTTTGCAATGCAGACTGCGAACAGACTTAACGCGTAATGGAGTACAGCGTACCGTCTTTCGCCTGAATCAGCAGTTGGCCTTCGGCCACCACAGGATCGGTCAGGAATCCGGAACTGTCCACTTTTTGCTGAGCAACGAAGCGGCCATCCTGCGGATTCATCCAGTGCATATACCCTTCGCTATCGCCAACGACCAGGCTACCATTGTACAGCACGGGCGAAGTCAGCAGACGGTGCAGCAGATCGCTCTGCGTCCACAGCGTCACGCCGCCATCGGTGCTTAACGCCAGCACGCGATCGTTCTGATCAACCAGATAGATACGGTTGCCGTCGACCACAAAATCGTTCACCGAGCCAAGTTCACGCTTCCACATGATCTGGCCGCTGCGCAGATCCAGCGCGGTCAGGTTGCCGTTGTACGCCAGGGCATACACGACGCCGTTAACAATCACCGGAGTGGTGTCAACGTCGCTCAGGCGATCGATTTCCGTCGGCCCGGTGGCCTGAGAAATACGCTGCTGCCAGATGAGCTGACCCTGCTGCATCAGCACGGCGTTCACGCGACCGTTGTCGCCGCCAACGATGGCTGCGCCAAACGCGGTTGCGGGTGCAGATTCACCGCGCAGAGAAAGCGCTGGCATATCGAGGTTAACGGTCCATTTGATGGCACCGTCGCTTTCGTTCAGCGCCTGCAGCTGACCGTTGCTGGTGTGAATCAATACCATGCCGTCGCTAACAACCGGGCGAGACAATGCTTCACCGGCAACGCGGGTCTGCCATGCCACGGTACCATCGCTGGTATTCAGGGCATAAACCTGCGCTTTTTCAGAGCCAACATAAACGTGGCCGCCGCTCACCGTCAGACCGCCGGACAGCAGCGCCGGAGCACGGGAGAACCAGCCATCTTTCTCTGCCAGATTGACAGACCAGACTTCTTTCCCGCTTTCCGCGTGCAGCGCCTTCACGGTGCCTTTACGGTCCGCTGCGTACACCACGCTATCGGCCATCGCCGGGTGCAGGTTGGAATAGAAATCACCAATACCGTCACCTACGGAAGTGCTCCAGGAGGTAGACGGGGTAAACTGATTTTCAACCGTTGGCAGCGGGGACATTTTGACAACGTCTTCTTCGCTGTTAAACAGTGAACAACCGCTCAATAACGTAACAGACAGCAGTCCTGGCAAAAGTAATTTACGCAATTGCATCGGGTCCCTCTCAGATGGACAAATTATTCATTTTCATGCGCATCATTTCGCTGAGCGCTGGTGAAGCATCACTTTTTACGCCTGCTTCCCAGGCGGCGCGAGCCCCTTGCTTATCGCCTTTGCTCAACAGGATCTCACCGCGCAAGTCGGCGACGATCGCTGTCCAGCCTTCCCCTTTGATACCTTCGAGGGTTTTCAGTGCGGCATCAGGCTGTTTCATTTGCAGCTGAACGCGGGCCAGACGCATGTTGATAACCGATTTCAGGTTGTCATCAGAGGCTGCCGCCAGGCCCAGCTGCAGCTGTTTTTCGGCTTTGTCGAGTTCGTTGGCATCAACAAACTGCTGAGCCAGCTCAAGTGCCGCAAAAGCGCCGTAGGCGTTCTTTTCATTGGCCGCGATTTTTTCTGCCGCAGCATAGGTTTCAGGCTTGCCTGCTTTCAGGCTGGTCACCGCATTTTGATAAGCCTGTGAGCTTTCACGCGAGGTGTCTTCCTGATGGGACGTCCAGTAGCGCCAGCCTACCAGCGCACCAATCCCAAGGATGACGCCGACCGCCAGCGCTTTGCCGTTTTCAGCAAAGAAACTTTTGAGTGCGTCGACCTGATCGTTTTCGTTACTGTAGACTTCCACGCAGTTCTTCTCCTGAATAATAATCCTGGGCGATTAGCCCAGCAGTGTGCGCAAATGCGCGGCAACGCTGTCCTGCGTTACAGTCGTCTGCTCACCAGAGCGCAAATCTTTCACCACCACATTGCGGTCAGTCACTTCAGACTCCCCCAGCACCAGCGCGACGCGAGCGCCCCACTTATCGGCACGGGCAAACTGTTTCTTAAAGTTTCCGCCGCCGTGGTTGGTCATCAGTTTGATGGCCGGCAGCTGGTCACGCAGTGCTTCAGCCAGACGCAGCGCGGCGGACTGAGTACCGGTGCCTGAAGCGACCAGGTATATATCGACAACAGGATCGGCTTTAAATTCCGGATTAACGGCCTGAACCAGTAAAACTAAACGCTCAAGCCCCATCGCGAAGCCGACGGAAGGCGTTGGACGCCCACCAAGCTGTTCGACTAAGCCATCGTAACGGCCGCCCGCACAAACGGTGCCCTGAGAGCCGAGGCTGCTGGTCACCCATTCGAAAACGGTACGATTATAGTAGTCAAGGCCGCGCACCAGGCGCTGGTTGACCGTGTAGGCAATTCCGGCGTCGTCCAGCAGGGCGCACAGACCAGAGAAATGCTCGCGAGATTCCTCGTCAAGATAGTCACCGAGGGCGGGTGCGTTATCGAGCAGCGCCTGCACGTCCGGATTTTTAGAATCCAGCACGCGCAGCGGGTTGGTGTACATGCGGCGCTTACAGTCTTCGTCGAGCTTATCTTTGAACTGCTCAAGATATGCCACCAGCGCTTCACGATAGTTAGCGCGGGCTTCCAGCGAGCCGATGGAGTTCAGCTCAAGGCGAACGTGTTCGGAAATGCCCAGCGCACGCCACCAGCGCGCGGTCAGCAGAATGAGCTCGGCGTCGATGTCCGGCCCCTGCAGGCCAAAGACTTCACAACCCAACTGATGGAACTGGCGATAGCGCCCTTTCTGCGGACGCTCGTGACGGAACATCGGGCCGATGTACCACAAACGCTGTTCCTGATTGTACAGCAGACCATGCTCAATGCCGGCGCGTACGCAGCCCGCAGTGCCTTCAGGACGCAGCGTCAGGCTGTCGCCGTTACGGTCCTCAAAGGTATACATCTCTTTTTCAACGACGTCGGTCACTTCGCCGATCGCGCGTTTAAATAACGGGGTCTGCTCTACAATCGGCAAACGGATTTCGCTGTAACCGTAGCTGCCGAGCACCTGCTTCAGCGTGCCTTCAATGCGCTGCCACAGAGCGGTTTCGCCCGGCAGGTAATCGTTCATGCCGCGGATGGCTTGAATGTTTTTTGCCACGTTTTTTCTCTTTATAGATACAAAAATGAACCCAGACGCTTAGGTAGCGCCGCGGGTTCAATCATACACGGGAAGCGGGCTGCTTCCCAAGTCGTTATTTTGCGTCCACTTCCTGAACGTCAATCCGACGCGCTTCATCCAGAATGCTGGCCTTGGCGCGAATGCGCGCTTCGAGCTGGCTAATCATGTCGTCGTTGTCGAGGCGGTCTTTACGCACGCCGTCTTCGTACAGGCCGCTTTTCTTGTTGCCACCGGTGACGCCGAGCGTGGAGACCAGCGCTTCGCCCGGACCGTTCACCACGCAGCCGATGATAGAAACATCCATTGGAGTGATGATATCTTCCAGGCGCTGCTCCAGCGCATTCACCGTACCGATCACGTCAAACTCCTGACGCGAGCAGGTCGGGCAGGCAATGAAGTTGATCCCGCGGGAACGAATACGCAGCGACTTGAGAATATCGAAGCCCACTTTGATCTCTTCCACAGGATCTGCCGCCAGCGAAATACGCAGCGTGTCGCCGATCCCTTCGGAAAGCAGCAGGCCGAGGCCGATCGCCGATTTAACCGATCCCGCACGAGCGCCGCCCGCTTCGGTGATCCCCAGATGCAGGGGTTGATCGATCTGCTTCGCCAGCAGGCGATAGGATTCAACGGCAAGGAACACGTCAGACGCTTTCACGCTGACCTTAAACTGATCGAAGTTCAGACGATCGAGATGATCGACATGACGCATAGCGGATTCGAGCAGCGCCTGTGGCGTTGGCTCACCGTACTTTTCCTGCAGATCTTTTTCCAGCGAGCCGGCGTTCACGCCGATGCGGATAGGGATGTTTTTGTCGCGGGCGCAGTCGACAACCATGCGAATACGCTCTTCGTTACCGATGTTGCCCGGATTGATGCGCAGACAGTCTACGCCATACTCGGCGACTTTCAGCGCGATGCGGTAATCGAAGTGGATGTCAGCCACCAGCGGCACGCTGACCTGCTGCTTGATGAGCTTAAAGGCTTCGGCAGCGTCCATGGTGGGTACCGATACGCGGACGATATCCGCGCCGACGCGCTCAAGAGCTTTGATCTGATTGACCGTGGCTTCCACATCGGTGGTGCGCGTATTGGTCATCGACTGAACGGCGATAGGAGCCCCATCGCCGATTGGCACGTTCCCAACGTAAATACGCGTGGATTTTCTACGTTGAATCGGAGCCTGGTTATGCATGAAAAATCTCCCGCGTTACGCGTCTGTTACTGAGCCTGGGCCGGTGATTGTTCGGCATTCAGGGTCAGACGCGCAACCTGGTTTGTTCTGATAAAACGGCTGAGGTCGACAGGTTTACCCTGGAACTGAATCTGGACAGCAGACGGAGCACCAATTTTCAGCTTGTACGGCGCCTGGCCTTCTAAATTGAGGGAGCCATCTTTACGCTGCAGTCCGCTGAACAGCTTTTTGCCGGTTGAATCAGTGACTTCCAGCCAGCAATCTGCGTTGAAGTTCATCACCAGCGCGTTCGGATTGGCCGAAGGGGTGACGCCTGCCTGATCGGTTGGCAGCGGGGCCGCAGGCGTTGCTGCTGCAGTGGCGTTATTGTCGACGTTTGCCTGAGAAGGCGAAACAACGGCATTGTTTTGTGCGTCTGGTGCGGTAGCCGGAGCCGTTTGCGCCGGGGCTGTCTGGGCCGGTGCGGCTGGCGCGTTCGCATCTGCCGCCGGAGCAGATGATGAATTATCCGCCGTTGCATCCGGAGACTGGCTCTGTGAGCTGCTTGTATCCAGCGGAACAGACTGACTGTTGCTGCTGTCGTTGGCATTCAGCTCGGCGCTGGACTGATCCGCCATCGTCGTGATCTCTTCCTGCTGCGCTTTGTGGTTCTGCCACCACCATGCGCCCGTCAGGCCAATCACCACAAACAGAACCAACCAGGTAAAACTCATCAGCCAGCCGTCACGCTTCTTACGACGTTTGCCCAAAGACATGTTCTGGCCCATTGTCACCTTCGCGGCGCGAACCGGCACTTCTTTGGCAAGAATAGGTAAAAGCTCTTCTTCAGGAATATGAACAAGGCGGGCGTAGGAACGGATATAGCCACGCAGGAACGTTGAAGCAAGATCGGCAGGCGCCTTATCGTCTTCAATATCACGAACCGTGGAAACCTTCAGGCATAAGCGTTCAGCGACGGCTTGCTGGCTGAGTCCGAGTTGTTCACGGGCATAACGCAGACGCGCTCCCGTGCTTTGTGCTGTTTGTGGATCTTGGGTGGCTTCAGTATTCATTCGCTACAGCTTGCTGGTACGTAAATTTAAGGTTCTGGTGGCGGTAGATACCGCACCGCGAAACATCCGATTGCCCATCAACAGACGAGCACTGTAAACACGCCCGGCTAACCTTTTTAGTCCCCAAGGCTAACCCGTTGTTGCCCCGCTACATACTGCCTCAATCCGGGCGGAAACGCACCGTAATTATTAACTGGATCAGTGCGTTTCGGTTATTCACTGTACATTTTAGACGCCACGCCGAAAAACGCGCGCGGCGTCTGGTCTGTCAGACAGCTTTCACCGCGATCGGTTCACCCTGCATGCGTTTACGCATCGTACGTTTTGTACGGTCGATAACGTCGCCCGCAAGCTGGCCGCAGGCGGCATCGATGTCGTCACCACGGGTTTTACGCACGATAGTGGTAAAACCATAGCCCATCAGCACTTTGGAGAAACGGTCAATACGGCTATTGGAGCTGCGACCATACGGTGCCCCAGGGAACGGGTTCCACGGGATCAGGTTTATCTTACATGGCGTGTCTTTCAGCAGCTCAGCCAGCTGATGCGCATGCTCGGTACCGTCGTTAATGTGGTCGAGCATCACATACTCAATGGTCACACGGCCCTGATTGGCGTTAGATTTTTCCAGATAGCGACGCACGGCGGCGAGGAACGTTTCGATATTGTACTTTTTGTTGATCGGCACAATTTCGTCACGGATTTCATCGTTTGGCGCATGCAGGGAGATGGCCAGCGCAACGTCAATCACGTCGCCAAGCTTGTCCAGCGCAGGCACAACGCCAGACGTGGAAAGGGTCACGCGGCGTTTGGACAGGCCGAAACCGAAATCGTCGAGCATAATTTCCATCGCCGGAACAACGTTGGTCAGGTTGAGCAGCGGCTCACCCATACCCATCATCACCACGTTGGTGATCGGGCGTACGCCGGTCTTTTTCTGCGCGCCGATGATTTTCGCCGCACGCCAGACCTGGCCAATAATTTCTGAAACGCGCAGGTTACGGTTAAAGCCCTGCTGCGCCGTAGAGCAGAATTTACACTCCAGCGCACAACCAACCTGGGAAGATACGCACAGCGTGGCGCGATCGTCTTCCGGGATATACACGGTTTCGACGCGCTGATCGCCCACGGCAATAGCCCACTTGATGGTGCCGTCCGAAGAACGCTGCTCTTCCACCACTTCCGGTGCGCGGATTTCAGCCACTTCTTTGAGCTTCGTGCGCAGGACTTTATTGATGTCCGTCATCTCATCAAAGTCATCGCAGCAATAGTGATACAGCCATTTCATCACCTGGTCTGCGCGGAACGGCTTTTCGCCCATGTCTTTAAAGAATTCGCGCATTTGCTGACGGTTCAGATCCAGCAGGTTAATTTTGCCATTTTTATTCGGAACGACAGGCGTGATGACTTCGGTGGTGTTAACTAATTCAGACATAATATTTTCCGGCCTCGTTATTACACGTTGTGGCCCCTGGAGGGTTGAAAAAAGAAACGCCCCGGCGAGCGGTCTGCTCTTCCGGGGGCGTTGCATTGTACAAATTCTGGCGCACGGATGCCACGTTTGCACGCGACATCAGCGAAATAAAGTGTAATGCCCGATTAACGGGTACGCGCGCAAACTTCGCCTTCTGCGAAGAAGTAAGCGATTTCACGCTTAGCGGACTCAACGGAGTCGGAGCCATGAGTGCCGTTTTCGGTGAAGCTGTCCGCGTAGTCAGCACGCAGAGTGCCAGCCAGTGCGTTCGCCGGGTTAGTTGCGCCCAGCAGATCGCGGTGACGCTGTACCGCATTTTCGCTTTCAAGCACGGAAACGACGATTGGGCCGGAGGTCATGAACTCAACCAGACCGTCGAAGAAAGGCTTGCCGTCGTGTTCCGCATAGAAGCCGCGAGCCTGCTCAACGGTCAGGTGCAGCATTTTGGTACCGACAATTTTGAACCCTGCTGCTTCAAAGCGCGCAAAGATGCTGCCAATAACGTTTTTTGCCACCGCGTTTGGCTTGATGATGGAAAAAGTACGTTCAATAGCCATGATAACCTCTGTTTTGTTCTGTTGTTGTGCATACGACTGTATGACCTGGCGCGCATTATAATGAGCAATAATGCCCCTGCATATGGATGAAGGTAACATTTTGTTAAAATAAGACGACTTTTAGCAACACGCATCGCTAAGCCACTGAAAATGCATTATTGTAGGGTAAAGCTTGCCGTCACAGCCTGTCCAGCCTCATCCATCACCACCAGCTGATATTCCCCTGCTTGCTCCAGCATAAGCGTGACATTCGGCCCACTATTGTCCGTTGGCTCACCGTTCACAAACCACCAGCGCCGCCCTTCTCCGCCCTGGGTTTGCAGGGCCAGTGAGGCTTGCTTTTCACCCGGTAAGCGCTTAATGATTGTTCCTTCCCGCACGCCGGTTAACGTCAGCGGGATCAGATCCTGCTGATGCATTGGCGGACAGGTTTTTGATGCCACCGGCAAGCGGGCTGCGCGGCGTTCCCCCGGCGGCAGCCAGGGTTCAAGCGGCAGCGGCCAGACATCCAGCGTTGTCTGGCTCGCCCCCGGACAATCTGCCGCCACGCGTTGCCCCTGCGCATCCAGCCACACAGGGAAGCGAATGCCCCGCAAACCATCCTGATCGGGCAACAGCAGCGTCGGCGGCTGGCTGTTGTCGAGCAGCCAGGTCGATAAGCGACGACGGCAGTTGCTGTCACCCACCGCCAGAGACTGACCGCCCGGCCAGCAAATCGAGCCAGCACTGACCGAAGCCGGGCGCGGATCGGCAGGCAATCCATTTTTAGCCTGGCTGACGCGAGAAAGCAGCATATTGCTGACCTGATTCAGCAGCGGAACGGCGCTGATAAAACCAAACTGCCCGACGACCGGGGTACCGTCCGGTCGTCCCGTCCAGATGCCAATGACGTAACGTGCATTAATGCCCACGGCCCAGGCATCACGATAGCCGTAGCTGGTGCCCGTTTTCCATGCCAGCGGCACCACCGCAGGCAGTGAGCCATCTGGCAACGGCTGATCTTCTCCGGCCAGAATCCGACGAATAATCCACGCCGAACCCGGAGAAAGTAGCGGTCGCTCAATCAGCGGATCGCTCGCCAGCAAACGCAGGCGTCCGGCCTGCCCGTGGCGTGCAAACGCGCTGTACGCGGCGGCAATATCCGCCAGGCGAGCGCCTGCCCCGCCGAGGATCAGCGATAAATTAGGCTCTGCACCTCTCGGGAGAATAAGCGGTAGCCCGGCGTTGCGCAGGCGGGCGGCAAACTGCTTCGGCCCGTAGGCTTCCAGCACCTGTACGGCGGGTAAATTAAGGGAGCGCACCAGCGCATCGCTCATGCTGACCGGGCCGTGGAAACCGCTATCGAAGTTTCCCGGCCGATAATCGCTGAAGCGACGTGGAACATCCTGTAACAGCGAAGCAGGATGGATCAGACCATCATCCATCGCCAGGCCATAGATAAACGGTTTCAGCACCGAGCCAGGCGATCGCACTGCGCTGACCATATCGACATGACCAAAGCGGCTGTCGTCGCTGATATCGGCCGAACCAACCCAGCCGCGTACCTTCATATTGGTGTGATCGACGACGATCATCGCCAAAGAGCTTCGTGGCGGAAGACGAGATTTCCAGTTCAGGGCCAGCTCTTCCAACTGCCGCTGCAGCGACGCATCAAGCGTGGTGACGACTTTTTCGCTGCGGCTGCTCGCCAGCACGCGGCGTGAGAACAGCGGAGCCAGCTGCGGCATCTGCCGTGGAAAAAGCCATACCGGCTCCTGACGGGCTTCCTTCACCACTTCTGCTGACCAGACCTTCTGCGTCAGCATTCGCGTAAGCACTTTGTCGCGCGCGGCCTGGGCTCGTTCGGGCCAGCGATCCGGGCGCAAACGGCTCGGAGCCTGAGGCAAAACGGCTAACAAAGCGGCTTCTGAATAACTGAGCTGCTGCGGCGGTTTGCCAAGATAGGCCCAGCTGGCTGCACCAATGCCCTGTAACGTGCCACCAAACGGCGCGCGGTTGAGATAGAGCGTCAGTATCTGCCGCTTATCGAGGTGCCATTCCAGCTGAATTGCCCGCCAGAGCTGGCGGATTTTACCGCCAAACGTACGGGGATGAGGATCCAGCAAACGTGCCACCTGCATAGTGAGCGTGCTGCCGCCGGAGATCACACGCCCGGCGCGAAGATCCTGCAAGGCGGCACGCATTACCGACAGCGGATTGACGCCGGGATGATCCCAGAACCAGCGATCTTCGTACTGAATCAGCGCCTGTAAATAGCGAGGGGAAACGTCTTCAATGGTGACGGGATAGCGCCAGATCCCTTCGGCATCAGCAAAACGCCACAGCGGGGTACCGTCTTCGGCAACCACGACGCGGGCAGGCGTGACTTCCTTAAGCGGCAGAGGCCAGAGGCGATCGGCGGCAAGTAGCGCCAGCCAGGCTAAAACAAGAAATCCCGCAAGCCAAAGCCCGCGGGATTTTTTCAGACGGGTCAATGTCATGTTATGGCGTGATAATCAGCGGTCCGTCGGTTGTGCCGGTGGCGCGCCATTGTGGAACGTACATAGATTCCACCTGCGACACCGGTACATCGTACGTACCCGGCGTCACCGCGCGCGCCAAATACACCAGCGTGACCGGCTGTCCTTCATTCACCGCCACCGCCGCGACAAAGCGATCGTCGCGGAATTCGATGTGCTGAATATCGGCCTGCTGCATCTGGTTGAGCAGGTTCTGCACCTCGCCACCGTTGTCCTGCAGGCTGGCGCTGCTGTTAGCCAGATTCTGGTTCTCCAGCTCCAGACCCGCAGGCAACAGATCGACCACCAGCGCATCCGGCACGTTTTGCGTTGCCTTGATTTGCAGATGCACAAGCACCAGATCGCCGCTGCGCAGGGAAGAGAGCGACTTCAGCTGCCCGTCCGTGCCCAGGAACTGACGCTCAATCTGCAACACGTTGCTGGAAGGCTGCGGCGCATATTCCGGGTATCCGCTGCTGTCCAGACGCAGCCACAGCGGCTGGGTGCCGGTATTTTTCACGCTTAACGCGCTCAGTTGGTCAGTCGTCAGGTTGCGTGACAGCGCTTTATCGCTACTCAGCGGTTCTGCCTGCAGCGAAGTTTGCGCCTGCCAGCTGCCCGGCAGATCCTGCAAGCCTTTCGCCGCGAGGAACAGCGCATTCATCTCCTGCGTCGAGAGCCAGCGCTCGCCAAATGCCTGTTGGGAAAGTTCGTTCAGCAGCGTGTTCTGCACGTCCGGCAGCAGTTTGTTTTCTTCGAGCAGGCTCAGCATCAGGGCGTTATCGCGAAGCGCGCTGCCGTAATCGGCCATCCAGCTGTTTTTATCCTGACGTGGCGTATTTTGCGCCAGCGCGATAGCTTCATCCCCGCGTGCCGCATCGCCCATTGCTTTCAGCGCCAGGCCCAGCTGCATCAGCGGCAGACCCGCTTTCGCCTGAGCGTGACGCTCCCAGATTTCGCGCAATGCCCCCAGAGGCGCTTTTTGCTGGCGAGCCAGCACCAGTGCGGTATAGGACTGCACGGCGAAACGACTTGCCTGGCTGTCATCCGTGTAGCGAATAGTCATCAGGCCCGGCTCCTGCAGGTAGCGCAGCAGGCGATTGTTGCCCCGAGTTAACGCATCGGCAGGCACGCTATAGCCCTGCTCGCTGGCGCGGGTCAGGAAGTCCATCACGTAGGCCGTGAGCCAGTACTCTTCCGCGCCTTCTTTATCCCAAAGCGCAAAGCCGCCGTCGTCACGCTGCATTTGCAGCAGGCGGGCAATACCCAGATCGACCGCTGCGCGGCGCTTATCATCGCTGTCGCCCGCAATGCCCAGCGTCTTCAGCTGCACTGCATTTGTGTAGAGCTGCGGGAACAGGCCGCTGGTTGTCTGCTCGAGGCAGCCGTACGGATAGGCCTTCAGTTCGCGGATATAGCGCGCCAGGTTTAGCGGCGGCTTGCCGCTGAACAGCAGCTGGCTTTGCAGCGTTTGCGGGATAAAGCCCTGAAGATGAGAAGCGGGTGCACTCCAGCTCTCGCCGGGTTGCAGAGCAATGCCCGAGTTAACGGTCTGCGCCGGGAAGGCCGGACGCACGCCAATCTTCCATGCTTTTTGCAGAGGGGCGAAGGTTTCCCCCGGCAGCGTCAGGCCGCTGACGGTCGCCTGAACCGCCCCCTCGCCGAAGCCATCCTGCGCGCTGACAGGAATAAATAAGGTCATGCGCGCACCGGGTTCAAGATTGATCGGCTGCGGCTGTGCGCCCTGGAGCTGCAGCAGGCCGCTGGCAGCAAACTGCACGTTCAAAGTCTGTGGTTTGTCGGTCAGGTTCGTCACGTCGAACGTCAGGCGACTGCTGTCACCGCTCGCGAGGAAGCGTGGGGTGTTGAGTTCCGCAATTACCGGCGCGGCAACGACCACTTTGCTGTCGCTGCTGCCGAAGTCGTCCGCGGTCCAGGCCTGAGCCATAACGCGCAGTTCACCATTGAAATCACCGATCGGTAGCGAGACGGTGCCTTCGCCGTTATCGTCAAGCGTGACCGGCTGGGCCTGCTGCGCCACAATCGTCACGTGATTAACCGGCGGTTTTCCGCCGCGCTTCAGCTCGTCACCGTCGCCACCGAAGCGAAGGTTTGCCAGACGCCCCTGCCCTTCGATCACCTGACCATAGATATCGTAGATATCTGCACCATAGCGTTTCTGGCCGAAGAAGGCGTTCCACGGATCCGGCGTGGCGTAATCGGTAATGTTCAGCACGCCGCTGTCGACGGCTGACACCAGTACGTTTACCTGTTTTGGTACCACACCGTCTTTCGCCGTAGCTTTAATTTTCACCTGTAGAGGCTGATTCGGCCGCATTTTCTGCGGCGTGTCCAGCGCCAGCGTCAGCCGACGGTTTTCATCACCAAGCGGTAAATGCAGCAGACCCACCGCACGTTTTGGCGTGGCAGATTTGGATTTATCACCGGGGCGAACTACCAGCGTGCTGAGATAGAGATCGTGACGATTCCATTTCTGTTCGACTGGAATCGAAAGATCCATGCCGTCGGCCGGAACGTCAATTTCCTGCCACCACAGCGGCCCTTCGCTGGATTCGACCATCGCATAGCCTTTGCCTGCGGCTGGTGCGGAGATGTGCAGTTTGATGGTGTCGCCGGGTTTGTAAGCCGGTTTGTCGAGCTTCATGGTCACACGATCCGGACGCGCTGCGCCCGTGCCGTCGCTATTGTCCTGCCAGCTGTAGCCCGCCCAGAAGCGCACGCTGCTGACGGTGTTATCCGGCGCTTTGACTTCCAGACGATAGGAGCCCCAGTCCACCGGGAAGCTCACTTTGCCGGTTTCATCCGCTTTCAGATCGAGCGATTGCTCGCCTTCTACCAGATCTTTTTGATCGAACTGCGACTGCCAGCCTTCGCTGTCTGACCAGTTCCAGTAATAGTCGCGGCGCTCGCGAATCAGGCGCACCTGCAAACCAGACACGGCTTTTTTCTCACCCTGGGCATTGGCATAAACGATATCAAACCCGGCATTACTGTTTTCATCCACCATCGGCTGATTGGTAGTGGTGTCCGTCCGGTAATCGTAAACGGCTTTGCTGGCAAATTCCGGGCGGATCCCCGGCAGCGTATCGGCAGGCCAGATGGCCTGCTCAGCCCGACGCGTCACCGGACGACCGCCCGACTCCAGCAGGCTTGCCTGCAAAATCACCTGTAGCGGCGAATGCGTTTCCTGCCACTGGGTGTCCGTGGAGACCTCTCCACGCCCCTGCGCATCGAGTTTAATCTGCACTTCATCCAGGGTGCGGGAAAGATTATCTTCGGCGATATCACCAAACTCAAAGCCAGGCAGGGCAGCCACCGCATCGCGGAGCGGGCGCAGGAACAGCTTGCCCTGTAGCACATTGCCGTTCGCCGGTGCACCGTACAGATAGTATCCCGTTACGCCAAAGCTGACGTTTTCATCGGCGGCAATTGGCGCTTTTTGCGGCGTCAGGTTCAGCGCCATACGCTCTGGCATAAAGTCTTCAACGTGGAAATCCCACTCGCGCTTCTGGTTATCACCTGCGCTGGCGCGGATATGCCACATGCCGGTGGCGGCGCCAGCATCCAGCGCCCAGCTGAACTGATACAGGCCATTCACCGCTTTGCTCATCACCGTACGAACGACCTGCCCATCCGGCTGAACCACTTCGAGCTTAACGGGCTGATCCGGCAGCGGCTTGCCGTCGCTGTCGCGCAGCAGGCCGTTCACTATCACCGTTTCACCCGGACGATAGAGATCGCGTGGGCCAAACATAAAGAACTGCTTGCTATAGCCCGGCGCGCCAGCGATGTCGAATTCAGCTAAATCCAGCGCCGGAAGCTTAAGGTCCAGCAGCGTGGTTTGCCCGTCTTTACGCGCCAGCAGCAGAGCGGCCTCTTTATCCGTCTGCAATGTGACATGCCCCTGCGCATCGCTGTTCGCCTGGGCGAGCGTCTGGCCTTTATCATTCAGCAACTGCACATCAATGCCGCTTTGCGCAGCGCCATTTTCCAGGCTCTGGGTAAAGACATCGAGACGATTGTGGTAGCGGTGTGCCGACACCCCGATGTCGCTCAGGGTGAACAAGGTGGCTGCGTTGCTGTAGGTGTAATGCCCGGCCTGATTCATCACCGCCACGTACACGCCCGCCTGCTGTAGCGGTTTGATATCGCTTAACGGCAGGAGCAGTTTTTCACGCGTATTGCGCTCCGGATTGAGGTCAAAGCGCCCGGTGTAGACCAGATCCGCCATTTTCAGCAGCTCGTCGGATTCCCAGTTGCTCAGCGAACTGCGGTACTCCCACTGGCTGACAAACGAGGCCAACGACTCAGGCTTAATGCGGAAGAAGTTCACGTCGACGTTGCTCACGTTCAGCGCCATCACCGGCAGACCGGCGACCACTTTCCCCGGCAGCAGAGAACCGCGGCTGGCGAAGCCGACGCTTGGCGCGATGTCTCGGGTATCTATTTTCTGTTCGTAGGTTTTATCGAAGGTGGCTTTGTTGACCGCCATCAAATCCGGATCGATGGTCAGAATCAGATTGCGCTTCGGCTCCAGATGACGCATCCGCAGCTCTTTCAGATTGGGTGCCAGCTCCCAGGCCCCGTCCACTTTGCCGCTTTTCTTGTCGACAAGATGCACGTGGCTGGAGAAGTCCTGGGCCGGGTTTAGCGGTACGGAGAAAGTCAACACCAGCGTGGCGGCACCGTCGAGCTGCACTTCCGAAGCGTCAATCAGGGTCAGAGGCTTGCCCTTGCTTTGCGCAGCCAGCTTATCAAGCGTGGCCTCATCAGGGGCAACAGGCGCGGGTTTGGCCTGCGTGCTGTCAGCGGAAGCGGCGGGCTTTACGGTTTGCGCTTTATCATTATTATCGCAGCCCGCCAGCGAAAGTGCGGTCATCAGCGCCAGCGTCAGCGCAGCAATTCGATACGGTTTCATCCATTAACCCCTGGCCCAAAAGCCTCAAATTTTCGTCAACACAGTATTATGCTTAAACTGACCTTTTACCAACAGCATATAAATTCTTATATTTTGCGTCTTTTCTGAGACGCGCTCGCTTGTCGGCCCCGGCGAAACAGCCGACAATTGCCCCTTCCCGGTAGAATGGAGAACGCCATGACCACCTCTTATTTTGTTGCCGCCGACTGGCTGGCAGAGCACATCAACGATCCGCAGATTCAGCTTATTGATGCCCGCATGGCCCCTCCGGGTCAGGAGCATCGCGATCTTGCCGCCGAGTATCGCGCAGGGCATTTACCCGGCGCGGTGTTTTTCGATATTGAAGCCCTGTCCGATCACAGCAGCCCCCTGCCCCACATGATGCCGCGTCCGGAAGCTTTCGCCGTTGCCATGCGTGAACTGGGCGTCGACAGCGACAAGCATCTGGTGGTGTATGACGAGGGCAATTTGTTCTCCGCCCCGCGGGCCTGGTGGATGCTGCGCACCTTCGGTGTGGAAAACGTGTCGATTCTGGCGGGCGGCCTCGCAGACTGGCAGCGCGACGAACTGCTGCTGGAAACAGGCGACGTGAAGCTGTCGGAGGGCGATTTCGAAGTGAAGTTTGCGCCTGAAAAAATCAAACGTCTGACCGACGTGCTGGTGGCGAGCCACGAAGGCTCCGTGCAACTGGTTGACGCCCGCCCGGCACCACGCTTTCAGGCCCAGGCCGATGAGCCCCGTCCGGGCCTGAAGCGGGGCCATATTCCCGGCGCGAAAAACGTGCCGTGGGGCGATCTGGTGATTAACGGTGAGCTAAAAACCACGGACGAGCTGGAGGATATTTTCGAGCACCAGGGCGTGGACATCAACAAGCCCATTATCGCCAGCTGCGGATCCGGCGTGACGGCCGCGGTCGTTATGCTTGCTTTGGCAACGCTGGATGCGCCGGATGTAACGCTGTACGACGGTTCCTGGAGCGAATGGGGTGCGCGGGATGATTTGCCGGTAGAACCAAGGTAAACAGCAAAACGGCATTGCCCGATGCGCTGCGCTTATCGTGCCTACAAAACCGTAGGCCGGGTTAGCGTCAGCGCCACCCGGCAATCACACCAAAGTCAGATAATCCGGTTCTGCTTAAAGTCGCGCAGGAAGCTGCCCCAGCGTTTCTCATAGAACGGCGTGATGTGTGCCAGCATAAAGTGGCTGATGCCCTTCTCGCCTTCCATCACCTGACAAATGTCAATCGGCTCGTCGCCCGGTAGCGTATCGGTCGCCACGCTGCCTGCCGCCTGAATGATGTTCTCAATGTCCCCTTCCGCTTCAATACCGATCAGCAGATTAGGCTGCTCGTCTGCACCTTCCTTAATGGAGCACAGAAACGCGCGCTTGACGGTTTTGAGGGTTTTGAACAGCGTGGTCAGCGAATCCACCATCTGCGCCGGCGGCTCGGTCACTTCGGAAAGCAGCAGCGACGCGCCCCCCTCCAGCACCGTTTGCGCGCTGAGCGGGTTGCCTTCCTCGCCAATCAGATGGCTGATTTCACGCGGTGTGAACTCTTTTCCGGTTGGCAGTTTGGCGTTCAGAAAAAGCGTTTCACCGAGCGTCATTTCAAACAGCGTGCGCACCGGCATTGCGACGAACGCCTGTTCATCCTCAACGGCCTGCTGTAAAGCTTCCGGGGAGGTAAAGAACGGGATCACCGAAGTGCCATCATCTTTCTCCCAGTGTTGTAAATCCAGCGCGCTGTCTTCGACAACCTGCTCACCTTCCGCCGCCGTGCCCGGCACCCATACCGTCGCATCAAGCAGCGCACGGAAGAAAGCCGGACGGTGAGCGGGTTCGGTTGCCGCCTGTTCCAGTAAAGTTTCGAGTTCGTTTTTGGTTTCGGACATAGATATCACAAGATGAGAGTATTCGTGTAGGGCGGGCAAGCGAAGCGCCCCCGCCATTCATTTGCCGGATGGCGCTGCGCTTATCCGGCCTACGCCGTCAACAGATTAGCGATAGTACGCACGCCCAGGCCGGTCGCGCCTGCTGCCCACTGCTCAACGGCGGATTTGCGGTAGGTTGCGGAGCAGTCAATGTGCAGCCAGCCTTCGTGATAATTCTCCACAAAGTGAGACAGGAAACCTGCCGCAGTGCTGGCACCCGCCGGGTACGCGGCGCTGGCGGTGTTGTTCAGCTCAGCAAAGTTAGACGGCAGCTGATTGCGGTGGAATTCCGCCAGCGGCAGACGCCAGAACGGCTCGTTTTCTTCCGCCGCGCTCGCCATCAGGCGGGCCGCCAGTTTGTCGTCGAAGCTGAACAGCGCGTGGTAATCATTGCCCAGCGCCGTTTTCGCCGCTCCGGTCAGCGTCGCCGCATCGATAATCAGCTCAGGCTTCTGTGCGCAGGCGTCAATCAGGCCATCGGCCAGCACCAGACGGCCTTCAGCATCGGTGTTCATCACTTCTACGTTTTTGCCGTTGCGGTAGCGAATGATATCGCCCAGCTTGAAGGCATTGCCGCTGACCATATTATCCGCGCAGCACAGATAGAGCTTCACGCGCTTGTTCAGGCCGCGGGTAATGGCAAACGCCAGCGCGCCAGTGACCAGTGCAGCACCGCCCATGTCGGACTTCATCGAGTCCATGAACGCGCTCTGCTTGATGCTGTAGCCGCCGGAATCAAAGGTGATGCCTTTACCCACGAGGCAGGCATACACCGGAGCGTTTTCATCGCCCGTTGGGTTGTAGTCCAGCGCCAGCAGTACCGGCGGGCGTTCGGAGCCACGGCCTACGGTGTGAAGCCCCATGTAGTTTTGCTCGCGCAGATCTTCGCCTTTGGTGATGCGGTAATGCACGTTGTCGCAGCCAAAGCGGCACAGCAGATCGACCGCACGTGCGGCGAGCTGCTCCGGACCGAGCTCTTCGGCCGAGGCGTTGATGGTGTCACGCACCCAGTCGATAATCGCCAGGCGGTTTTTCAGCTCTTCATCTTCGCCAGCCCATTCAACCTGACGGCTGCCCTTCGGCCCTTTGTAGCCCGCCCAGAAAGACCAGCTGCGATCGGTGTTCCAGCCGTCACCCGCCAGCGCAACATGCTTAATGCCCATGCCGTCAATTTTACGCGCCGCGCGCTGGATCAGGCCCAGATCGTCCTTGCCGTTCAGATGCAGGGTAATGCCATCGTTGTTAATGCTGTAGGTGGCCTTCTCACCCCAGCGCGCATCGGCAGGCTGAGTGGAAAGCGTAATCTTCATCGCTTCGGTCATGGTCTTTATCCTTATTGAGCAAACGGGCCGCCAGAGGCAGCCCGTTAAGTTAACTATTCTGCTTCGTCCAGCCAGACTAACAGAATCGCCTCGAGAATTTTTTCATTGGATGCGTTGGGATCATCCTCAAAATCCTCCAGTTCGCAAATCCACTGATGCATATCTGTGAAGCGAACCGTCTTCGGATCGGTGTCCGGGAAGGCATCGTATAAAGCTTCGCCGATTTCACGGCTGTCGGTCCATTTCAGCGCCATATCAGTGCTCGCGTGCGTGGTTGATGGTGTAACGCGGCATTTCGACGACCAGATCTTCGTCGGCAACGCGCGCCTGGCAGCTCAGGCGACTTTCCGGCTCCAGACCCCAGGCTTTGTCGAGCATGTCGTCTTCGTCTTCGGTACTCTCCTGTAAGGAGTCGAACCCTTCGCGCACGACGCAGTGGCAGGTGGTGCAGGCGCAGGATTTCTCACAGGCGTGTTCAATCTCGATGCCGTTGCGCAGGGCAACGTCAAGAATGGTTTCACCGCTCTTCGCTTCCAGAACTGCGCCATCGGGACAGAGATCCTGATGTGGCAGAAAAACAATCTTTGGCATATTAAACCTCGTCCACGGACTGGCCTTTCAGCGCTTTACGGACCGACTGGTCCATGCGGCGTGCGGCAAATTCCTGGGTTTGTGTGTCGATATTTTTAATGGCTTCTTTAATGGCGTCGGCATCACTGCCCACGGCAGCGGCCTGCAGGGCAGCCACGCCGTCATCAATCGCTTTGCGTTCTTCGGTACTGAGAAGATGGGCATCGGCCGCCAGCGCGCTGTTCAGGCTTTCCATCACGCGTGCGGCTTCCACTTTCTGCTCCGCCAGCATGCGCGCCTGAACGTCGCTTTCGGCGAAGCTCATCGAATCTTTGATCATGGTGGCGATTTCGCTATCGCTCAGGCCGTAGGAGGGCTTCACCTGAATGGAGGCCTCCACGCCGGTGGATTTCTCCATCGCCGTAACGCTCAGCAGGCCGTCCGCATCCACCTGGAAGGTCACGCGAATGTGCGCCCCGCCCGCAGGCAGCGCCGGAAGACCGCGCAGCGCGAAACGTGCCAGCGAACGGCAGTCCTGGACCAGCTCGCGCTCGCCCTGCATCACGTGGATGGACATTGCGGTCTGGCCGTCTTTGAAGGTGGTGAACTCCTGAGCTCGCGCCACCGGAATGGTGGTGTTGCGCGGAATCACCTTCTCCACCAGGCCGCCCATGGTTTCGAGGCCGAGCGACAGCGGGATGACGTCCAGCAGCAGCATTTCGCTGTCCGGCTTGTTGCCAACCAGAATATCGGCCTGAATCGCCGCGCCAATGGCGACAACTTTATCCGGATCGATGGAGGTCAGCGGCGTGCGGCCAAAGAATTCACCCACACGTTCACGCACCAGCGGCACGCGGGTAGAACCGCCCACCATCACCACGTCTTTGACTTCTTCGGCTTCCACACCCGCATCTTTCAGCGCGCGACGGCACGCCAGCAGCGTGCGTTTCACCAGCGCGGCAATCAGCTCATTGAACTGTTCACGCGTGATTTCGCCCTGCCAGCCTGCAACGTTCACCCTGACGCTGTCGGCATCGCTGAGCGCAATTTTGGCAGCGATAGCGGCGTCAAGCAGTTCACGCTGAAGACGGTTGTCGGAGCGATCGGCCACACCAGCCTGTTCGCGAATATAGTCGGCCAGCAGGTGATCGAAGTCGTCGCCGCCGAGTGCGGAATCACCGCCGGTAGCCAGCACTTCAAACACGCCACGGCTCAGGCGCAGAATGGAGATATCAAAAGTGCCACCGCCGAGATCGTAGACGGCAATCACGCCTTCCTGCCCGGAGTCCAGACCATAGGCAATCGCCGCGGCGGTCGGTTCATTGAGCAGGCGCAGCACGTGCAGGCCAGCGAGACGCGCAGCGTCTTTGGTGCCCTGGCGCTGCGCATCGTCAAAGTATGCGGGAACCGTGATGACTACGCCATCAAGCTCACCGGCAAGCGCTTCGGTCGCGCGGGCGGCAAGCGCTTTGAGGATATCGGCAGAGATGCGAATCGGGTTAAGCAGACCACCGTTCGTTGCCAGCATCGGCAGGCCATTTTCACTGGCCTGGAGCTGGTACGGCAGATGCGGGTAGCGCGCCTGCACGTCGGCGAGGGAGCGGCCCATCAGGCGCTTAACGGAGCTGATGGTGTTGACCGGATCCTGTGCGGCATTGGCGCGGGCCTCAAAGCCCACTTCATGCCCTTCAGTCTGGTAATGCACCACGGAGGGTAACAGATGACGGCCCTGATGATCGGCCAGCGTTTCGGCCTGGCCGCTACGCACGGTCGCCACCAGAGAGTTAGTGGTGCCTAAGTCGATGCCCGCCGCCAGACGACGCTGGTGCGGCGCGGCGCTCAGGCCAGGCTCACTGATTTGTAATAAGGCCATGTTTCGCTTCCGGAATCAAAAATCGAGCAGCTTTTCTTCGAGTTGTTCTGCTGAGCTGCGCAGTTTATCGAGAAAACGCAGTTTACGCACGGTATCCGCCGCCGCGTCCCACGTTTCATTATCTAATTCTGTGACCATCTGCTGATGGCGCGTGTCGAACATTCCTTTTACACGCTGCATAAACTTGTCCAGACGATCGCTATCTTTGGCACGCTCAATCTCATCGAGCTCTTCGCGCAGCTCAAGCTGTTCCATCAAAAACGCCGTATCGCGCACGGTGTGCTGTTCGCTGGCAAGGTCGAAACCGTGCAGCGAGAGCAGGTATTCCGCGCGGGTCAGCGGGTGGCGCAGCGTCTGCCAGGCCTGGTTGATGGTGGCGGATTGCTGAACCGCAGCGAGCTGATCGGCTGAAGAGTGGCTGGCGAAGTTATCCGGATGATGTTTGCGCTGTAAGTCCTGAAAGCGCGTGGCGAGCTGCTGGCTATCAAGGTGATACGAAGCAGGCAGGCCGAAGAGCGTGAAGTAATCCATAGCTGTCTCTGAAAAAGCAAACCCCACAGGCAGACGGGCCACCGTGGGGTTATCTTACGCGTGATTAAACGTGGAAGCTTTCGCCGCAACCGCACTCGTCTTTAACGTTCGGGTTAGTAAATTTAAACCCTTCGTTGAGGCCTTCTTTGACGAAGTCCAGCTCGGTGCCGTTGAGGAACTGCAGGCTTTTGCCATCGACCACAACCTTCACGCCTTTGTCTTCGAACACGGTGTCTTCCGCGTCGGGTGCATCGACAAACTCCAGCACGTAGGCCATGCCAGAGCAACCGGAAGTCCGCACGCCCAGACGCAGCCCGAAGCCTTTGCCCCGGTTCGCCAGGAAGGTGCTGACTCGCGCGGCAGCGCTGTCGCTAAGGGTAATGGACATAAAAACCTACCTCTTATTTTGCTTCACGTTTGCTTTTGTAGTCCGCAATGGCGGCTTTGATCGCGTCTTCTGCCAGGATAGAGCAGTGAATTTTCACCGGTGGCAGTTCGAGTTCCTCGGCGATATCGGTGTTCTTGATAGCCTGCGCTTCGTCCAGGGATTTCCCCTTCACCCACTCGGTCACAAGCGAGCTGGACGCGATAGCGGAACCGCAGCCGTAGGTCTTGAAGCGAGCGTCTTCAATGATACCTTCATTGTTGACTTTAATCTGCAACTTCATCACGTCGCCGCAGGCCGGTGCGCCGACCATGCCGCTGCCGACGCTGTCGTCGCCGTTGTCAAACGAACCGACGTTGCGTGGATTCTCGTAATGATCGATAACTTTTTCGCTGTAAGCCATGATGAATTCTCCTTATTGGGTACCGATTAGTGATGTGACCATTCAATGCTGTTCAGATCCACGCCCTGTTTGAACATTTCCCACAGCGGAGAAAGGTCGCGCAGACGGCCGATGGAGTTACGAACCAGCTTGATGGTGTAGTCAATCTCTTCTTCGGTAGTAAAACGACCTAAAGAGAAACGGATAGAGCTGTGTGCCAGCTCGTCAGTCATACCCAGCGCGCGCAGCACGTAGGATGGCTCAAGGCTTGCAGACGTACAGGCAGAACCGGAAGAAACCGCCAGGTCTTTCAGCGCCATAATCAGCGACTCGCCTTCAACGTAGTTAAAGCTGACGTTGAGGATGTTTGGCGCGCCCTGCTCGAGATCGCCGTTCAGATACACTTCTTCCATATCTTTCACGCCGTCCCAGAGACGGTTACGCAGCGTGCGCAGGCGCGCCATCTCGGTTTCCATCTCTTCTTTTGCAATGCGGTAAGCTTCGCCCATGCCCACGATCTGGTGCACGGGCAGCGTACCAGAACGCATGCCGCGCTCGTGACCGCCGCCGTGCATCTGCGCTTCGATACGAATACGCGGTTTACGACGCACGTACAGCGCACCAATCCCTTTCGGACCATAGATTTTATGGCCGGAGAAGGACATCAGGTCCACCTTCAGTTGGCTGAGATCGATAGGCAGTTTGCCGACGCTCTGGGTTGCGTCCACGTGATAGATGATCCCGCGCGCACGGCACATTTCGCCGATGGTCGCGATATCCTGCACCACGCCGATTTCGTTGTTCACGTGCATGATGGACACGAGAATAGTGTCGTCACGCATCGCCGCTTCGAGCGCTTTCAGGTCGATAATGCCGTTGGCCTGCGGCGCAAGGTAGGTCACTTCGAACCCTTCACGCTCCAGCTGACGGCAGGTATCCAGCACGGCTTTATGCTCGGTTTTGCTGGTGATGATGTGCTTGCCTTTTTTCTGATAGAAGTTGGCCGCACCCTTGATCGCCAGGTTATCGGATTCGGTTGCACCAGAGGTAAAGACGATTTCGCGTGGGTCAGCGCCCACCAGCTCAGCAATCTGATTACGGGCGATATCTACCGCCTCTTCAGCATGCCAGCCGAAACGGTGAGAACGGGAAGCCGGGTTACCAAAGTTTCCGTCCAGGGTCAGACACTGCATCATTTTCTCGGCAACACGCGGGTCCACCGGCGTGGTTGCGGAGTAGTCGAGATAAATCGGTAATTTCATTGCTCTATAAACTCCGTACATCGCTTCAATGCAATGAATCAGGCAACCGGCTGGATGTACGACCGTGTTGACGGGGTGCGCGAGCACACCCCGGCCTGATTCTGAAATCTTTTATATTAAGCGCGTAACTTGACGTCGATTGCGTCTTGCGCGCGGGTATTGCGATGGGATTCGTGCGTGTGCTGACGGTCAGAGACGTCCAGCACTTCCTGGTTGTTTACCAGCTCACCCAAGGTGATGTTATTCAGGAAACCGGTCAGACGATCGCTCAGGTCACGCCACAGCGCGTGGGTCAGGCATTTATCGCCGCCCTGGCAGCCGCCTTTCCCCTGACAGCGGGTTGCGTCAACGGATTCGTCTACGGCGCTGATCACTTCGCCAACGGCGATGCTACCGGCTTCTTTACCCAGCAGATAACCACCGCCAGGACCACGTACGCTGGACACCAGTCCATTCTTACGCAGGCGGGAGAACAGCTGTTCCAGATAGGAAAGTGAAATTCCCTGACGTTCAGAAATATCAGCCAACGGAACCGGGCCCGCTTCGGAGTTGAGCGCAACGTCAAGCATCGCGGTCACGGCATAACGCCCTTTAGATGTCAGTCTCATGTCTTACTTAACCTCAAACTCGCCCCTGCCCGGGGTTGTTATTAAAATGTAGGTATTGCATAGCAGGGCCAAGTCTGACATTCCCGACTAAAATGGTCAACTATTTACTTGACTGTTTTAGTCAGGTATTTAACGTTCTGTGCCGTTTTTATTTGCCCGGCGGCGCTTCGCTTGCGCGGGCCTACGGTTCAGCTCGTCGTAGGCCGGGTAAGGCACAGCCGCCACCCGGCAATGTCGAATCACTTCTCTTTCTTTAACTGCTCAATCGACGCCAGAATCCCGCGCAGGATGTTCAGCTCCTGGGTTTCAGGACGCGCGCGGGTAAACATGCGGCGCAGCTTATTCATCACCTGCCCCGGGTGCCCGGCGCGGATAAAGCCTGTCGACAGCAGCGTTTGCTCAAGGTGACCATAGAAGCGCTCTAAATCATCCACCAGCGGATAAGCGACTTCATCTTCTTTTTGATCGGTGGTTTCGCCCTTTTCCTGCGTGGCAAGCCAGGCCATCCGCACTTCGTAGGCGATAACCTGCACCGCCATTGCCAGGTTCAGGGAGCTGTATTCCGGGTTAGCGGCAATCGCGACGTGATAATGGCACTTCTGCAATTCATCGTTGGTCAGGCCCACGCGTTCGCGACCAAACACCAGCGCCACCGGCGCCTGCTGACCTTCTGCGACGCTTTTCAACCCGCATTCGCGCGGATCGAGCATCGGCCACGGCAGCGTGCGGGAACGCGCGCTGGTACCAACGACAAGGCTACAACCTGCGAGTGCTTCATCCAGCGTATCGACGATTTGCGCGTTGCCAATCACGTCGCTTGCGCCTGCGGCGAGCGCGATCGCCTGAGAGTCAGGCTTGACCAGCGGATTCACCAGCCAGAGATTGGTTAAGCCCATGGTTTTCATGGCGCGAGCCACGGAGCCCATATTGCCGGTGTGGGAGGTTTCGACCAGTACGATTCGGATATTTTGCAGCATTGTCATTCTTCGGCTAAAGATTATTCGCCGCATATTATCATAAAGCTGAGACAGATTCCGAATTCGCTGCTATGATATGCGCCGTTTTTCCCGTTCTTTAACATCCAGTGAGAGTGACCGATGCAACATCCAATGTTGACTATCGCCGTGCGTGCAGCGCGCAAGGCGGGTAATGTGATTGCCAAACACTACGAGATGCCTGATTCCGTAGAAACCAGCCAGAAAGGCAGCAATGATTTCGTGACCAACGTCGATAAAGCCGCCGAAGCGATGATTATCGAAGTTATCCGCAAATCTTACCCGCAGCACACCATTATCACCGAAGAGTCCGGTGAACATGCAGGCGAAGATCAGGATGTGCAATGGGTTATCGATCCACTGGATGGCACCACCAACTTCGTTAAGCGCCTCCCTCATTTCTCCGTTTCCATCGCCGTACGCATTAAAGGCCGTACTGAAGTGGCCGTGGTTTACGATCCAATGCGTAACGAACTGTTCACCGCGACTCGCGGCCAGGGCGCACAGCTGAACGGCTTCCGTCTGCGCGGCACCAACGCCCGCGATCTGGACGGCACCATTCTGGCGACCGGCTTCCCGTTCAAGGCCAAGCAGCACGCTCCTGCTTACATGAACATCCTTGGCAAACTGTTTACCGAATGCGCCGACTTCCGCCGCAGCGGTTCCGCCGCGCTGGACCTGGCCTATGTGGCCGCAGGCCGCGTTGACGGTTACTTCGAACTGGGCCTGAAGCCATGGGATTTCGCCGCAGGTGAACTGATTGCCCGTGAAGCAGGCGCTCTGGTGTGTGATTTCACCGGCGGCCACAACTACATGACCACCGGTAACATCGTGGCAGGTAACCCACGCGTCGTTAAAGCGATGCTGGCGAACATGCGCGACGAGCTGAGCGATGCGCTGAAGCGTTAATTCCGTTGTACCGCCCGGTGGCGCAAGCTTACCGGGCCTACAGCAGAATTTGTAGGCCGGATAAGCGTCCGCGCCATCCGGCAATTCAGAAAGGCCGCAATCCTCTCCCCACCGGCACTGCACTGATCCACATCACCACTGCAGCAACCACCAAAACGACTCCGCCCGCAAAGGCCAGCGTCGTCCAGCCAATCTGCCGCCAAAGTACCGGAGCCTGATTTTTACTTAGGCGCACCGCCAGTTGACGAAAACTGTGTACCAGCAACGCAAGCGAAGAAATCGTGATCGACGTTCCTACCGCCATAGCGAGCGCAGACACCACTCCCCAACCGAACACGCCAATCACCTTACTGAACAGCAGCACCATAATAGCGCCAGAACAGGGCCGCATCCCCATCGACAGCACAATCACCAGCCGCGCGCGCCAGTCGCTGCCGCTCTCCATCTGTTGCGGATCAGGCAGGTGCTGATGCCCGCAGCCGCAGCTGGCGTGATGGTGATGATGCGGCGTGAAAGCGGTGAATTTGGGTTTACGTAAAATCTGGCGCATTTTTTTCAGCGCCCGCCAGCAGAGCAGCAGGCCCAGAACACCGACCAGCGCATAGCTGCCCTTTTCCAGCCAGAAGCTGCTGAGATGCAGTTGCCGGGCGGGCAGCGCCAGCAGCGAAAGCACGATCGTCACCAGACCAATCGCCACCAGCCCCTGTAGCAGTGAGGCCGCAAGCGTCAGGGCAATGCTCGATTTCAGCTTCGATGGATGCGTCGCCAGCCAGGTGGTAATCACCACTTTGCCGTGGCCCGGGCCCAGCGCATGCAGCACGCCGTAGACGAAGCTGAAAGCCAGCAGCGAACCGCCCGCTTTGCGGGGATTTTCCGCCACCGCCTGTAGCAAGCCACTCATCTGCTGATTCAGCTCCCGCTGCCAGATAACGCTTTTCAGTAATATCTGCGGCCAGGCATGCCACAGCCATACGCCACCCGCCAGCGCCAGCAGCAGAAACGCGGCAAGCGGCCAAAGCTGGAGCCAGCGGCGGCGTGAACGAGCAGAACCTGTGGAAATTACGGACATGAGATCGTGACCTGTTGTGCAAACTGTTTACCGAGATCCATATCCTCGGGCGGGGCATCGGCCTTATCGAGAGAGAGCGCATAGGCGGTCAAATCCTCGTTTGGCTTTGGCGTATGCACATTGAGCTTACAGCCTTTTGGCGCATCCGCCGGGAGCGAAACGTAAGCATCTTTGTCGTAATGCATGTCGACAAAATAGGTCGGGTCGAAAGTGGAAAACTGGTAGGTCTGTCCGGCAAGCGGCTGAGGCTCGGCCAGCGGCAGCGTAAAGGTCAGCACCGCTTTGTGCCCTTCGCGGGCAAGGCCGTACGCCGTCGGGAGGTTCTCAAACTTCACCTTTTGCTTGCCGTGCCAAAACTCGGTGAAGTAATGCTGCCCCAGCACGTTGGCCATCACTTCCGCCGCCAGTTTTTTCCAGACCTCGCTGCCCGGCTTTGCGTTACCTGCGTCGTACAGCAGATCGGCGGAGGTGATTTCGTCCATCGTCCAGCGCATGTTAATGGCGGTGAGCTTCCCCTCTTTCGTGACCAGCTGGCTTTGCATGCTGATAAAACTGTGCGGATGTGCCGCCACTTGCCACGATAAAAGCGCGCCAACGGCCAGAATCATGCTCTGTTTCACTCTTGTCATCGCAAACTCCGTGAAAAATTCTGTGACCGACTCCCGCAATCCTTGCGCAAAGGCGCGCCGTCTGGCTTTCATGCCCCGATCCTTTAGCTATTCTTATCAAAAAAACTTACTGGAACCTGACAGATGATGACCGTTCAAGAACCGCCATCTGTGCTTTCCAGTCCACAGCGCCGCTGCCAGATCCTGCTGATGCTGTATCTGCCAGGGCAGACCGTGACGCCAGAGGCCATAAGCCGGGTGAATAACGTGGATGATGAGGCGGCCCGCCAGGACGTCGCCGACATCCATCACGTCATCCAGCGCTATCACCGACTGAACATCGTGACGCTTGCAGACGGCAGCTATCGGATTGAGGGCACCACACTTGACCAGCGCTTATGCCTGATCCACTGGCTGCGCCGGGCGCTGCGGCTTTGCCCCGGTTTTATCCGCGAGCAGTTTACCCCATTGCTTAAAATGCAGCTTAAACAATCCGGCATCTCGCGCATTCTGTACGACGATACCAACCTGCGGGCGCTGGTCAACCGCTGCGGGCGAAGCCTGCAGCGCCCCCTCGACGCCCGCGATGCGGCCTTTTTAAGCCTCTACCTGCAATATTGCCTGCTGCAACAGCATCCGCAGCGGCCACCGGAGTTTAACGATGGGCAGCGCAGATGGGCGCAGTCGAGCGCAGAGTATCAGGTGGCGGCAGAGATTGCCCGCCACTGGCAGCGCCGCACTCACCAGGACGCCCACCCGGATGAACACCTGTTCCTCACGCTGCTGTTTATGTTGCTGAAGGTGCCGGATCCGAAGCGCGATCACCACACGCAAGAGGTGCGGCTCTATCGCAGCATTAATCAGCTAATCGACCATTTCCAGCAGCTGGCTGACCATCGTTTTAACGACAGGCGCGGCCTGCGCGATCAGCTTTATGTGCATCTCGCGCAGGCCATCAACCGCAGCCTGTACGGCATCGGCATTGATAATAGCCTGCCCGAAGAGGTACAACGCCTCTATCCGCGCCTGATGCGCACCACTCAGCAGGCGCTGGTGCCGTTTGAGAACAGCTACGGGCTACGCATTTCTGACGAAGAGATGGGGCTGATTGCGGTAATTTTTGGCGCCTGGCTGATGCAGGAAAGTGACTTACAGGAGAAACAGGTGGTCCTGCTCACCGGCGACAATCCGCAGCTGGAGCAGGAAATCGAGCAGCAGCTGCGGGAACTGACGCTGCTGCCGCTGAACATCAAATATCAGACGCTAAGCGCCTTCCAGAGCGACGGGGCACCGAAGGGCGTGGCGCTGGTGATCACACCTTATTCCATTGCCCTGCCGCTGTTTTCCCCGCCGCTGATTCACGCCGGAGAACCGCTCAGCGAGCGGCAGCGGCAGCACATTTGTCAGATGCTGGAAGCGCCCGGCTGAGGGCTGACCTTCGGACGCACGAACATCGCCGGAATAGCCAAAACCGCCATCACCCAGAACACGCCCTGGTGTAAATGCTGATACAGGAACCCGGCGAAGACGGTCATGATGGCGATGCTGCCGCCCATCGCTACCGCGGAATAGACCGCCTGCAGCCGAATCACTTCGCTGCCCTGACGGGCTGAGATGTAGCGCATTGCCGCCAGATGGCAGACGGTGAAGGTGCCGCAATGCAGAATTTGCGCGACGATAAGCCACGGCAGTTCGGTGGTCCAGCCCATGATGCCCCAGCGCAGCAGCCCGCAGAAGGCGGAAAGCAGCAACAGGTCACGCGCGCCAAAGCGGCGGAACACTTTCTTGCTCACCGCAAAGATCACCACTTCCGCCACCACGCCCAGCGACCACAGATACCCCACCGCCGAAGCCGAGTAGCCCGCCTCCTGCCAGTAAATGGCGCTGAAGCCGTAGTATGCCGCATGCGCGCCCTGTAGCAGGCAAACGCAGGCCAGGAACCGCCAGCTCTGCATCACAAGCTGCTTCCAGGCGGGCCAGCCCGCGTGCTCATGTTGACGCGCTTCGCCCTGCGGCATCACCGACGGCTTGATCATCATGCCGATCAGCATGGAAGCAATACCGATGCTGAGCAGCGCCAGAATGGCGTGATAGTCAAACAGGCTGACCAGCTTGCCCGTGAGCGCCGAACCGATCACGAAGGCAATCGATCCCCACAGACGGACCCGCCCGTAATCCATGGTGATCTGCTTCTGCCAGGTGTTTGCCAGCGCATCCGTGAGCGGCACCAGCGGTGAGAAGAACAGGTTGAATCCCACCATCATCGCCATCAGCCACGCAACGTTTGTTCCCGCCCAGAAGGCGAGAATAAACAGCAGGGTGAGCAAGGCGAGAATGCGCAAGGCGCTGATTAAGCGCGACGGATCGCTGACGCGCGGGGCAATCAGCAGGCTACCGAGGAAACGCGCCACCAGGCCCGCGCCGAGCAGCACGCCGATGGTTTCCGGCGTCAGGCCCGTGCCGGCCAGCCATACGCTCCAGAAAGGTAAGAAGATGCCGTAGCTAAAAAAGTAGGTGAAGTAACTGAGCGCCAGCCAGCGCGTGGAGTGCAAGACCATGATTCCCTCCCAAATGGTGGCGACAGTCTGGCGACAAACGGCGCGGCTGGCAAGTCACTTTAACAACCCGCTAACATTTAATGGGTGGATTTACGAGGATGCTCGTAGAAAATCGCCAACTTTCTTCTTTGTTCAGCATCACCAGCCCCGGCTGGCCGGGTAAATTATGGGCATTAACCGGGTGCGACTGCGGCTCAAGGCAGATAAACGGCTCGCCCGGCATGCGAAACAGCATCAGCCAGTTTGTCCTGGCCAACAACGTCACCGTCATCTCCGGATGCTCAACGATGGCCCTGCCGTTCCAGCCGGAGTAGCCAACGTTGAGCCATTCGTTTGTACCATAAGACGCCGTACCAAAATCCGCTTCCGCCGGCAGGCTATCTGTCCAGGCCTCTGGCAGATGCGATTCCCCTTCCGGCCAGAATCCGCTGGCGCAAAACTGCACCCGGCTTTGCGGCGTGAGGTGAAAAAACGGATGTACGCCACCGCCGTAAAGCATCGGCTCATCACCTTTATGTTCTACCGCGAGCGAGACGTGAAGCGCGTTTTCACTGAGCTGGTACACCACTTCCGCCAGATAATCGAAGCCGCAGGCATGGCGCTTTCGCAGCCGGAGTACGCACCGTTCACGACCGTGTTCTGCCACATCCCATAACGCCAGCCAGCCGTCGCCATGCAGAAAAAACTGCGCATCCACCGGGCTTTGCGGCAGCCCGATTTCGCGCCCGCGCAGCATAAAACGGTTGCGCTCCACCCGGTTCGCCAGCGGCAGCATGGGGAACAGGCCGCAGTCACCGGGCGCATTGCCCTCACCTGCCCGTAGGACGGGATGTAAATGAACTAATGAGTCGAGGCTCAAAACCTCAGCCCCCTGCGGTGAGACGCGCATCCGCAGATGCGCGTTTTCCAGCACCAGCGTTTCCACGTCAGTGCGCCTCTTTCACGGCTGATGCATGTTTCTGGTGCCGTGCCGCCAGCTGTTCCTCGAGCGCTTCCAGAGTGACGCCTTTGGTTTCCGGCACGACTCGCTGAATGTAAATCCAGCCCATTGCGCAAATGACGCCGTACAGCAAGAAGCTGCCCGCTGCGCCCAGCCCGGCGTTCAGCAGTGGGAAGGTATAGGTCAGCAGGAAGCAGGCGATCCACAGCGCCAGTGTGCCAACGGACATAGCCAGCCCGCGTACGCGGTTGGGGAAGATTTCAGAGAGTAGCACCCAGGTCACCGGCGCGAGCGTCAGAGCATAAATGGCGATCGCCGCCAGCACCAGCAGCAACACCGGCCAGCCCATAATGCCCAGCGCATAAGCTCCGGCAATCAGCACGTAGATAAGCGTCAGGCCGCTTGCCCCCAGCAGCATCAGCTTGCGGCGGCCAATTTTGTCCACCAGCGGCAGCGCGGCAAGGGTAAAGACAAGGTTGATTATGCCGGTGGCCACAATCGACTTCAGCGTGCCGTTGATGTCAAACCCGGCAGAAGCAAAAATCTCCTGCGCATAGTTGAAAATAACGTTAATCCCGCACCACTGCTGGAAGATCGCGAGAATCATCCCCATGATGACCACCGGGCGAACCTGCGGCTGAAGCAGCGTTGAGAACGACACCTGCTGCGCATCTTTCACCAGCGTTTGAGCAATCTCTTTCAGGGTTCGGGTGGCATAATCAGAAGAACCGATTCGCTCCAGCGTTTGTCGCGCACGCGCTTCTTTTCCGGCCTTCATCAGCCAGCGAGGGGATTCCGGCACCACAAACAGCAGCACCAGGAAAGCAACCGCAGGCACCAGCCCTGCGCCAAACATCCAGCGCCAGCCCGTCTGTCCGTTCCAGCTGTGCAGAATGGCCTCCTGCGTCGCCCCTGCCGCAACCGGCTCGGCAATCATCAGATTCACCAGTTGCGCCGCGAGCACGCCCACCACAATGGTGAGCTGGTTGATGGCGACAAAGCGACCGCGCTTTTCTGCCGGGCTGACTTCCGCGATATACAGCGGGCTCAGCGCCGAGGCGAGGCCAATCCCGATGCCGCCGATGATGCGATAGATGACGAATACCTCAAAGTTGCTCGCCATTGCGGCACCCCACGCCGAGATGCTGAACAACAGAGCCGAGAGAATCAGTGGCCGCTTGCGACCAAATTTATCCGCACACCAGCCGGAGATCAGCGCCCCAAAGATGCAGCCCACCAGCGCGGAGCTCATCGCCCAGCCCGACTCTGCCGGGTCGGTGATGTGGAAATATGCCTCATAAAAGGGCTTCGCCCCGCCAATCACCACCCAGTCATAGCCAAACAACAGTCCGCCGCAGGCGGCGACCAGACAGATAGTCCAGACGTAGCCCATTTTTAACGCTGAATTTTGCATGTTGATTTCCTCACACGGGAAAACAGGGTCAGAGATGCCCGGCGGTCGGTTCCCGCCGGGTCAGTGTTTTACTTCAGAACACCCGCCACCAGCACATGACGCAGCAGATGCGCCTTGTCATGTGCCGGGTTAACGGCGAGCAGCGCGTCCAGCACCTTGCTGCCGGCCGGGATGTCGCCCGAGCCGAAGCAGCCGAGAGCCTCAATAAACAGGCAGTGCTGCTGGTGACGCTGCTGCGGGTTACCGTCCAGCGCCAGCAGATCGGGCAGGGAAACGGCGAAGAAGTCCATCTCCGGTACGGCATCGCGCTGCGCTGCGACCCATTCATGGAAGCGGCGGAAATGCGCCGCTGCCCGCGCATCATCGCCGAGAGCACGCATCGCCATCCCTTGCCAGAAGAGATAATCCACCGGCTGGTCGTTGTAGTAGCGCCCGGCATCAAGATCGGAATCACCAAGCGTGGCCTGAATGAAGCAATGCTGCGCCCTGGTCTTGTCACCCTGCTTCAGCGCGCAAACGCCAAGCAGATACCAGATGTCGTTATCGGTTTGCCCCGGTAAACGCCCTTCGCCGAGGTTAGGCGGGTAGCAAAGTGCCTGCTGCAACAGCGCCGCCGCTTGCTCGTTTTGATTGCCTTCAAGCGCCACCAGCGCCCGGTGCATCTGGTTGAGCAGATACTGTCCGGTGACTTTGCCTTCGCCGCCTTCCCACGGATGGAAAACCCTGTCGTGCAGAATATTCGCCGCCTGCTGCCATTTTCCGCTGCTGTTCCACAGGCTCAGCAGCTCTGCCGTCAGGTCATCGCGCCGGGCGACGACGATCTGGCGTGGCTCCAGCTCAGCAAGACGATCGTCAACGGAGGCCGCATTCATCTTCGCCAGGCAATCGAGCTCAAACAGGAAGCGGGCGTTTTCCGGCTCCAGCGCCACGGCCTGCGCCAGGCAGCGTTTTGCCGCCGCGGCATCGTGCTGTTTATTCCAGTGGTAAATGCCGAGCAGGCGGTGCGTGGGTGCGAAGTCAGGCTCCTGACGTAACGTCTGCTGCCAGCAGGCAATCGCCTGCTCGTAGCGGCGCTTGCTGTACCAGAAGCAGCCGAGCAGATAGCTGGCAAAGGCGTCATCCTGAAGCTGTTGCAGCATCTGCACTTCATCGAGGGTATTGGGGAAGCGCACCCGACGGGCAAAGCAGTCGCGGGCGAGCTTCAGGCAGCGTTCACGATCGCCGCCCAGCGCCGCACGCCAGAGCATCGGGATCGTCTCCTGGCTGTCGATCAGCACCAGCAGCTCCGCGGCCTGCGTTTTTTGCCCCAGCGACAGCAGCCAACCCGCCAGATAGCTGGCGTTAATTCCACGCAGCCCGGTCACCTGGCACAAAGTTTGCGCATCCATGTCTTCACGGCGAACGGCCCAACGGGCGTAGTACAGCGGGTAACTTAGCGGGTATGACTTAAGCTGGTCGTCAATCCACGCCAGCGCCTCTTCGCTTCGGTCAAGCTTCGCCAGCGCCAGCGCCTTCATCCCCATTGCCAGGTTGTTGCTGCCGTTAAACCGCAGGCTTTGTTCCACTTTTGCCAGCGCGTCGGCGTAGTCACCTTTTTTCATTGCCAGACGGGAGAGCGCCCAGAAGGCGGCATCACGACAGTTGCCGCTCCAGCTGGCTTTGTAATACGCATCCCAGGCACCGCTGTCATCGCCCTGGCGCTCCAGCGCCGTGGCAAGCAGCATGCTGGCTTCACCATCGCGAGGATTTTTATTGAGCTTGTGCGCACGAGCCAGCGCGGCTTCTGCGCACCGTTGCGCGCCCTGCCAGTCGGCAGCGTTGAGCAGCAAATTCCCGAGCGCGACGTTGTTGCGGGTATCCTGCGGATCCAGTTCGAGCGCGCGGCGGTAGTAATCTTCGGCCTGACGGCTGGCGTGGTTGTACTGTTCGAGATGCTGGCCGATGTAGTAGAGCTCATCGGCGTTGTTCAGCTCCTCCGGCTGCAACGGCGCGGTGGCAGCATCCGGCAGAGGCGTTTCCCCGGCAATGTGTTCGTCGTAACTCAGAAGCTGAACACCGTCGGCCGTGGTGACCGTCAGCATCAGACGCTGCGAGCCCATATCCGGCAAAGTCTGCTGCCAGCTTCGTCCTGGCTCGAGTGAGATGATCTTTTCCCACAATGGCGCACCTTCCGCGCTCAGCACCACGCTGACGTCCTTCAGCGGTGCAACCGCATATACGCCAGGATTCAGCTCTCCGTCGGCTCGCTCCAGCTTGATGGCAAGCGTTGCGCTGGCGTTATGAACACGACCTAACCCGCTGTAAGGCAGGAAGTTTTGTACAAAGACTTTTTCTTCATACGGCGCAAGCCAGGTGAAATCCGGCTGGTTGTCAGTAAACACGCCGGTCATCAGTTCGATGTACGGGCCGTTGTCGTCCGTCAGGTTGCGGTCCCAGGCCTGGCCAAAATCGCCGTAGCCCCAGCTCCACTGCTTTTTCCCCGGCGACACGTGATGATCGGCAACGTGCAGCAGCCCGCCCTGTTCGCCGTGGTGGTATGCCCCGACGAAGTCATAATCTGACTTTTCAGCCATGTAGGAGGTTGGCACCGGCACATTTTTATAGCGCGCAATGTCCACGCCCGCCGAGTAATCCACTTTGTAATAGGTGCCGGTCGCAATCGGGAAAGCAGACACGGCGCGCTTGCCGTGGTCAAACACCGCCGTCACGTCCGGTGGGAAAATGCTCTGATGATCGTCACCGCCCTTCACCGCCGGGTTGGCCCACCACAGGAAGTGGCGCGGCGTGGCGTTGCCGTTAAACACTTTACCCGTGATTTCGATCAGCGCGCGGTCCGGACGGAGCGTAAATCCAGCCATCACCTGCAGCCCGCGCATCGGTTCGACTTCACCGAGCCACACGGTTTGCTCACCGTTTTCGCCAAGCCGAATCGTCACGTCTACCGGCATAAAGGTGGTCGGACGGTGATGCTGTGGCCAGTTAAATTCAATACCGCCGGAGATCCACGGCCCCAGCAGCCCAACCAGCGCCGGTTTCACCACTTCGTTGTAGTAGACGAAATCACGCTGGTTCACTTTGTCATACGCGCGATGAATACGCCCACCAAGCTCGGGCAGCAGCAGGATGCGGATAAAGTCATTTTCCATCCATACGGCCTGGTACTCGCGCATCTCCTTCACGCCGGTCAGCGTGTCGATTACGCCATACGGATAAACCGCTCCGGAGGAACCCTGATAGACGCGGTTTTCGAGAAACATCGGATTAGGATCTTCCGCCCCGGTGGTCCAGGTCGGCAATGTGAGGGTGTCCTGCCAGACTTTCACGGCACTGTACATTCGGCTCTCCACTAAATGAATTGCAGTAAACGAGGGATGCACCGAAGTTTATAGCGCCGCTTTGCGCTTAAAATGCGCAATGCTCACGCAATACAGTTAAGGGAGTTAAGTAGAAATGCGCGACCAGGGCTTAAACAACAGCCGCGTCCGGATGATCAACAAGCAGATCTTTTTACGTCATCTGTGGCGGGAGAAGCAGCTCAGCAAATCCCGCCTGGCGCAGCTGACGGGCCTGTCGATTCCGGCGGTAAGCAATATCCTCGACGAACTTCAGCAGGAAGGGCGGATTGCACATTCGCACGAAAAGCTGAGCCAGCGCGGCCTGAACAGTGGCAGCTATCACCTCCCCTCAGATGGCGCATGGACGCTGTGCATGAATATCACCCCCACGCGAATTGAAAGCCAGCTCGCCGACAGCCGTCTGCTGCCGGTTGGCAAGGCGCAGCAGGTTGAAATGGCGGTTCGCCAGCCGCTGGAACTGATTGCCGCCATTGCCGCCCACTGCCGGGCATATCGGCGGAATTATCCTCAGCAGACGCTTCGCCTGGCGCTTGGCGTACACGGCCAGGTCGACCCGGTAACCGGCGTGTCGCAGACCATGCCCCAGGCGCCCTGGAAAACGCCGCTGGAGATGAAGTATCTGCTGGAGGAGGAGCTTGGCGTTCAGGTTCGTCTCGACAACGACTGCGTGATGCTGGCGCTGGCCGAGAAGTGGCAAAATCATACGGCGCAGCACAACTTTTGCGTGATCAACGTGGATTACGGCATCGGCTCTTCGTTTGTGATTGATGGCCAAATCTGGCGCGGCAGCCTGTACGGCAGCGGGCAGATTGGCCACACCATCGTCAACCCTGATGGCGCGATTTGCGACTGCGGCCGCTACGGCTGTCTGGAAACAGTGGCCTCATTAAGCGCGCTGAAAAAGCAGGCGCGTATCTGGCTCAAATCACAGCCCACCAGCGACGGTCCCGATCCCGAAAAACTGACAACAGCGCACCTGATTGCGGGCTGGCAGCAGGGTGACCAGCGCATTCACACCTGGGTGGAAAACGCGGCCAGCGCCATAGGCCTGAGCCTCTACAATTTCCTGAATATCCTCAATATCAATCAGATCTGGTTGTATGGGCGCAGCTGCGCCTTTGGCGAAAGCTGGCTCAGCGCCATCGTCCAGCAAACCGGGTTTAACCCTTTCGACCACCGCGATAGCCCGCAGGCCATGGCAACGCAAATCAGCTTTGGGCAGCTGACCCGTTCGCAGCAGCTGTTAGGCATCGGCTATCTGTACGTTGAAGAAATGCTGGAACAATTATGAATGGCGGCAACGTGGCGGCAGTAAAGATTGTGTATTAGGGTTTAAGGACACCCACCTGCACAACGGAAAGGCTATGAACTCTCTGCGTTATTTCGATTTTGGCTCCTCGCGTTCGTTTCTGCTGCTGGTCTCCCGCATCGCCATTGTCGCGCTGTTTATTATTTTCGGTTATCCGAAGCTGATGGGGTTTAACGGTACGGTGCAGTATATGGCGGCAAGCGGCGCGCCGGTGCCAACGCTTTCAGCCATCATTGCGGTGATCATGGAAGTCCCTGCCGCCATCCTTATCGTCATCGGCTTCTTTACCCGCCCGCTGGCGGTGCTTTTCATTTTCTACACGCTGGGAACGGCGGTGATTGGTCACCATTACTGGGATATGAGCGGTGATGCGGTGGTGCCAAACATGATTAACTTCTACAAAAACGTCAGCATTGCCGGGGCATTTTTGCTGTTGGCGATTACCGGGCCGGGGGCGATTTCGGTCGACAGGCGTTGAGATCCGGATGGCGGATTGCCGGGTGTCGCTGACGCTTACCCGGCCTACAAAACCCGTAGGGCTGATGAGGCACCGCCGCCATCAGGCAACAAAAAAGGCCGCATCAGCGGCCTTTTTCATGGGTGCAGATAATTATGCGTAAACCGGGAAACGGGCGCAGATATCCAGCACTTTACCTTTGATGCGCTCAATGTTGGCTTCATCATTGATGTTGTCCAGCACGTCGCACATCCAGCCCGCCAGCTCTTTCGCTTCGGCTTCTTTGAAACCGCGACGGGTAATCGCCGGAGAACCGATACGGATGCCGGAGGTCACGAACGGGCTCTTCGGATCGTTCGGTACGCTGTTTTTGTTAACGGTAATGTTGGCGCGGCCCAGCGCGGCATCGGCTTCTTTACCGGTCAGGTTTTTGTCGACCAGATCCAGCAGAAACAGGTGGTTTTCAGTGCCGCCGGACACCACTTTGTAGCCGCGGTTCAGGAACACTTCCACCATCGCTTTCGCATTCTTAGCAACCTGCTGCTGGTAAACCTTAAATTCAGGCTCCATAGCTTCCTTCAGCGCCACGGCTTTCGCTGCGATAACGTGCATCAGCGGGCCGCCCTGCGCGCTTGGGAAGACAGCGGAGTTCAGCTTCTTATACAGCTCTTCGTCACCGCCTTTCGCCAGGATCAGGCCACCGCGTGGACCTGCCAGGGTTTTGTGAGTGGTGGTGGTCACAACGTGTGCGTGCGGAACCGGGTTCGGGTAAACGCCTGCGGCAATCAGACCCGCAACGTGCGCCATGTCGACAAACAGGTACGCGCCGATGCTGTCTGCGATTTCACGCATTTTGGCCCAATCAACCACGCCTGAGTAGGCAGAGAAGCCACCGATGATCATCTTCGGCTTATGCTCTTTGGCCTGCTTCGCCATGTCTTCGTAGTCAATTTTGCCAGACTCATCGATGCCGTAAGGGATGATGTTGTACAGCTTGCCGGAGAAGTTGACCGGGGAGCCGTGAGTCAGGTGACCGCCCTGCGCCAGGTTCATGCCCAGCACGGTGTCGCCCGGCTGCAGCAGTGCGGTGTAGACCGCGAAGTTCGCCTGGGAACCAGAGTGCGGCTGCACGTTAGCGTAATCGGCGCCAAACAGTTCTTTAGCACGATCGATAGCCAACTGCTCAACCACGTCAACGTATTCGCAGCCGCCGTAATAGCGTTTGCCCGGGTAGCCTTCAGCGTACTTGTTGGTTAACTGAGAACCCTGAGCCTGCATCACGCGCGGGCTGGTGTAGTTTTCGGAGGCGATCAGTTCGATGTGCTCTTCCTGACGGACTTTTTCCTGCTCCATAGCCTGCCACAGTTCGGCATCATAATCGGCAATGTTCATTTCACGCTTTAACATTCGCATCTCCTGACTCAGCTAACAGTAGTTTTACCGCTAAAAAAGGGGGCCCTTTCGGACAACGGCGGACAGTATAACTGATAAGTTCTGCGATAACAGGTCTTGACAAACGTTTTTACGCAAACGATTACCTCGGCGTCACACAAGGGTTTGAGCAATAAAGATTCCGCCCGGGTAAGGCGATTTCTTTTCAGGTTTGTGATGCAAATTTTTCAGCTTGCACAGAATCCTTTACAAGTGAGGGGCTTTTTCATAACATGCATTTAAAATGCATCATATCTAATCATGACAAAGAAACCGAAAAAGGACAGTCCCATGCTAGACGCGCAAACCATCGCTACGGTGAAAGCCACCATTCCCCTGCTGGTTGAAACCGGCCCAAAACTCACCGCCCACTTTTACGACCGCATGTTTGCTCATAATCCTGAGTTAAAAGAGATCTTCAATATGAGCAACCAGCGCAACGGTGACCAGCGTGAAGCGCTGTTCAACGCCATTGCGGCCTACGCCAGTAACATCGAGAACCTTGCCGCCCTGCTGCCTGCGGTGGAGAAGATTGCCCAGAAGCACACCAGCTTCCAGATTAAGCCTGAGCAGTACGCCATCGTGGGCGGCCATTTGCTGGCAACGCTCGATGAAATGTTCAGCCCGGGCCAGGAAGTCCTCGACGCGTGGGGCAAAGCCTATGGCGTGCTGGCGGACGTGTTCATTAAGCGCGAAGGGGAAATCTATCAGCAGAACGCCGCTAAAACCGGCGGCTGGAAAGGCACCCGCGCGTTCCGCATCGTGAGCAAAGCGCCGCAAAGCAAGCTTATCACCGCCTTTGAATTCGTCCCGGCAGACGACGGCGAGGTGGCCGACTATCAGCCAGGTCAGTATCTCGGCGTGTGGCTGAAGCCGGAAGGCTTCCCTCATCAGGAAATTCGCCAGTATTCGCTGACCCGTCAGCCAAACGGCAAAAGCTATCGCATCGCCGTGAAGCGCGAAGCCGGCGGTCAGGTCTCCGAATGGCTGCATGATGAAGCCAGCGTGGGTGACACCGTGCACCTCGCCGCCCCGGCGGGCGATTTCTTTATGTCCGTCGAAGCAAATACCCCGGTGACGCTGATCTCCGCAGGCGTCGGCCAGACGCCAATGCTGGCAATGCTCGACACGCTGGCAAACTGTGCGCACCCGGCGCAGGTGAACTGGTTCCACGCCGCGGAAAATGGCGCGGTACATGCCTTTGCTGATGAAGTGAAGGCGCTGGGCGCAAAACTGCCACGCTTTGCTTCCCATGTCTGGTACAACGCGCCGCAGGAACAGGACGCTTACGACAGCGCGGGCCTGATGGATTTAAGCGCGCTGGAAGGCCAGTTCAGCGATCCGGCAATGCAGTTTTATCTCTGTGGTCCGGTCGGCTTTATGCAGTTCGCCGCAAAACAGCTCGTGGCGCTCGGCATCAACGCCGACAATATTCACTACGAATGCTTCGGCCCGCATAAGGTGCTATAAGGTTCCCGGGCCGGATAACTTTCCGGCCCGTATACACTTCTGTAAGCACTTTTTCACGCCCTCTCCCGCCCAATCGCCCTCTCGCCGCAGGGCGTGCCAAAAAAGGCCGCGCCGTCTTGTGTTATGATAACGGCTTCCCGCTGCCATTTTTGGGCCCCCTTTTTATGCAACAACCTGTTGTACTCATTGGAGAGTGGCTGGTTACGCCTGCCGTTAACCAGATTAGCCGTCAGGGTCGTCAGCTTACGCTTGAACCACGCCTTATCGACCTTCTGATCTATTTTGCTCATCATCCCGATGAAGTACTTAGCCGGGATGAGCTTATCGACCACGTCTGGACGCGCAACGTCGTCACCAGCCATGTCGTCACCCAGAGCATCTCCGAATTGCGTAAGTCGCTAAAAGACGGCGATGACAGCAGCCCCGAATACATCGTCACGGTGCCGAAACGCGGCTACAAGCTGACCGCGAGCGTAATATGGTGCGCTGAAGAGGGCGAAGAGCTGGCGCCCGTTCCTCCGACAACGCGCCCGGCGTCAGGAGAAGCCCAGCTTTCTGCGACCACCGAGCCGCAAGTGCCTGAATCCAGGCCCGCCATGCCACCACCGTCGCTGCCGGAGAAGCGCCGCAAGGTAACAACCTGGTGGGTCTGGGGCCTGTTTCTGCTGGCGCTGTTCAGCTGCGTGGCGCTTGTCGCGATGTCGACTATCAATTCGCACCCACCCGTCACCAAAACCCGTTTGCTGCTGAACCCACGCGATATCGACGTTCGCCTCGCTAATGGTAATTCCTGCAACAACCAGGCATCGCAGAGAACCTATGCCGTAGGGCTTGGCAGCCTGATCACCACCTCGCTGAACACGTTTTCCACCTATATGGTGCACGACAAAACCAACTACAACGTGAATGAGCCGAGCAGCTCAGGGAAAACGCTGACCATCGAGTTCGTCAACCAGCGTCACTACCGCGCGCAGCAGTGTTTTATGTCAGTCCAGCTGGTTGATAATGCCGACAGCTCGGTGATGCTCGATAAACGCTATTTCATTACCAGCGATAACCAGGTGACGATTCAGAACGACCTGATGAGCAGCCTGTCACAGGCGCTGACCCAGCCCTGGCCTGAACGCATGCAGGCCATGCTGCGCCAGTATCAGCCGTCACAAAGCCTGTCGCTGGCGCAGTTTTACCAGGCTCACCAGCTGCTGATGAACGGCGATGTGGACTCCTTAAGCAAGGCCAGCGGCCTGCTGGATGATATTCTGAAACAGTCGCCGGATTTCAGCTACGCGATGGCAGAGAAAGCGCTGGTCGATATCCTGCGCCATTCCCAGCAGCCGCTGGATAAATCTCAACTCTCCGCACTGTCGGCGGAAATTAATCGCGTCGGGGATATTCCTGTCCTGAAGAATATGGCGGTCTTTTATCAAATTAAGACCATCGAATATTTAAGCCAGGGACAAATTAGTGACGCATTTAGCGCCATTAATACCGGCATCGGGCTGGAGATGTCGTGGGTCAATTATGTGCTGCTCGGTAAAGTTTACGAAATGCAGGGTGAAAACCGCCTGGCTGCCGACGCCTATATTACCGCCTTTAATTTACGTCCGGGTGACAATACGCTTTACTGGATTGAGAACAGCGTATTCCAGACATCCGTCACTCGCGTTGTACCTTATCTCGACAATTTCCTCGCCGCAAAATAACCATTCTTAAGTCAAACCTCATCATGCTAATAAAAGGCGGCATGATGAGGTTAATATTATGTTTATCACGAAGGTTATGGATGTTATTTATCGTTTACATGATAACACCCTGAATCAACACATCGTTAACTCACCACATTCTCTGCAAATAACTGTAAAACAGTAATATTTATCTTTTCATGACCTCAACATGTCATCCTGATGTGTTAACGCGAAAAGGTCATATTGTCATTTGTCTGATGTTTGCGATTACTTCACTTTATCTTTAGGACTTCTCTGGTGGAGATCGTTAACCTTGAGCTCAACCGGTCGGGTCATTGCGTCATCCTGGAACATGATTCGGTCCTCCAAAATAAACATCAGGAGAATACAAACCATGAGTTCTGCCAAAAAGATCGGGCTATTTGCCTGTACCGGCGTCGTTGCCGGTAATATGATGGGGAGCGGGATTGCTTTATTACCTGCGAACCTCGCCGGCATCGGTGGCATTGCCATCTGGGGCTGGGTTATCTCTATTATTGGTGCAATGTCCCTGGCTTATGTATATGCCCGACTGGCAACCAAAAATCCGCAGCAGGGTGGCCCTATTGCTTATGCGGGGGAATTATCTCCGGCGTTCGGTTTCCAGACCGGCGTGCTTTATTACCACGCAAACTGGATTGGCAACCTTGCCATCGGCATTACCGCCGTCTCTTATCTCTCCACCTTCTTCCCGGTGTTAAATAACCCGGTGCCTGCGGGCCTCGCCTGTATCGCCATCGTGTGGATTTTCACCTTCGTGAATATGCTCGGCGGGACCTGGGTCAGCCGCCTGACCACTATCGGTCTGGTGCTGGTGCTGATCCCGGTTGTGGTGACCGCCGTAGTCGGCTGGCACTGGTTTGATATCAACACCTATCACGCCAACTGGAATACCTCTCAGACCACGGATTATCACGCGGTAATCAAAAGTATTCTGCTGTGCCTGTGGGCGTTCGTGGGCGTCGAATCCGCCGCCGTCAGCACCGGGATGGTGAAAAACCCGAAACGTACCGTACCGCTGGCAACCATGCTGGGTACTGCGCTGGCAGGCGTCATCTATATCCTCGCCACACAGGTGATTTCCGGTATGTATCCGGCTTCTGAAATGGCCGCGTCCGGTGCGCCATTCGCTATCAGCGCTTCCACCATTATGGGTAGCTGGGCCGCGCCAATGGTTTCCGCCTTCACCGCGTTTGCCTGCCTGACGTCACTGGGGTCCTGGATGATGCTGGTTGGCCAGGCCGGTCAACGTGCCGCCAACGACGGCAACTTCCCGAAAATCTACGGTGAAGTCGATGCCAACGGCATTCCGAAAAAAGGCCTGCTGCTGGCAGCCGTGAAAATGACCGTGCTGATGATCCTCATCACCGTCATGAACTCCAGCGGCGGGAAAGCCTCTGACCTGTTCGGTGAACTGACCGGTATCGCCGTGCTGCTGACCATGCTGCCTTACTTCTACTCCTGCGTTGACCTGATCCGCTTCGAAGGCGTCAACGTTCGCAACCTGGTGAGCCTGGTTTGTTCCATCCTCGGCTGTGCGTTCTGCTTTATCGCACTGATGGGCGCAAGCTCCTTCGAGCTGTCCGGCACCTTCATCGTGAGCCTGATCATCCTGATGTTCTACGGCCGCAAAATGAACCAGCGCGAACACAGCGGCGACAACGCCGCCAGCGTGCACTAAGCAAGACCAACCCCTTTCTCAGGCCTCTCTCTTCACCTGTCACACCATGACGGGAGGGGCCTTCTACACCTGGAGATACGACTATGAACGTTATCGCAATCATGAATCACATGGGTGTCTACTTCAAAGAAGAGCCTATTCGTGAGCTGCACCGCGCCCTGGAGCGCCTGGATTTCCGCATTGTTTACCCAAACGATCGCGAAGACCTGCTGAAGCTGATTGAGAACAATGCCCGCCTGTGCGGCGTAATTTTCGACTGGGACAAATACAACCTCGAGCTGTGCGAAGAGATAAGTAAACTCAACGAATACATGCCGCTGTATGCATTTGCGAATACTTACTCCACTCTCGACGTGAGCCTGAACGATCTGCGTATGCAGGTTCGCTTCTTCGAATATGCGCTGGGGGCCGCCGACGATATCGCAGCAAAAATTCAGCAGAACACCGACGAGTACATCGACACCATTCTGCCGCCGCTGACCAAATCGCTGTTCAAATACGTGCGTGAAGGCAAATACACCTTCTGTACGCCGGGCCACATGGGCGGCACCGCGTTTCAGAAAAGCCCGGTTGGCAGCATCTTCTATGACTTCTTTGGTCCAAATACCATGAAGTCCGATATCTCTATCTCCGTGTCTGAACTGGGTTCTCTGCTGGACCACAGCGGCCCGCACAAAGAAGCGGAAGAGTACATTGCCCGCGTGTTCAACGCTGAACGCAGCTACATGGTGACCAACGGGACGTCAACCGCCAACAAGATTGTCGGGATGTATTCTGCGCCTGCCGGCAGCACCGTGCTGATTGACCGTAACTGCCACAAATCGCTGACGCATCTGATGATGATGAGCGACATTACGCCAATCTACTTCCGCCCAACCCGTAACGCTTACGGGATCCTCGGGGGTATTCCACAAAGCGAATTCCAGCACGCGACCATTGCTAAACGCGTCAAAGAAACGCCAAACGCCACCTGGCCGGTGCACGCGGTTATCACCAACTCCACCTACGATGGCCTGCTGTATAACACCGACTACATCAAGAAAACCCTGGATGTGAAGTCCATCCACTTTGACTCTGCGTGGGTGCCTTACACCAACTTCTCACCCATCTATGCAGGCAAGTGCGGCATGAGCGGTGACCGTGTGGAAGGCAAAGTGATTTATGAAACCCAGTCTACGCACAAACTGCTGGCGGCGTTCTCTCAGGCTTCCATGATCCACGTGAAAGGTGACGTTAACGAAGAAACCTTCAACGAAGCCTACATGATGCACACCACCACTTCTCCGCACTACGGTATCGTGGCCTCCACGGAAACCGCCGCGGCGATGATGAAAGGCAATGCCGGTAAACGTCTGATCAACGGTTCGATTGAACGCTCCATCAAGTTCCGTAAAGAGATTAAACGCCTGAAAGGCGAATCTGAAGGCTGGTTCTTCGACGTCTGGCAGCCAGAGCATATCGATGCGCCAGAATGCTGGCCGCTGCGCTCAGACAGCGCATGGCACGGCTTCAAAAATATCGATAACGAGCACATGTATCTCGACCCGATTAAAGTCACCATTCTGACGCCGGGGATGAAAAAAGACGGCTCCATGGACGACTTCGGTATTCCGGCCAGCATCGTGGCGAAATATCTGGATGAACATGGCATCGTGGTCGAGAAAACCGGCCCGTATAACCTGCTGTTCCTGTTCAGCATCGGTATCGACAAAACCAAAGCGCTGAGCCTGCTGCGTGCGCTGACCGACTTCAAACGTGCGTTCGATCTGAACCTGCGCGTGAAAAACATGCTGCCGTCGCTGTACCGTGAAGATCCTGAATTCTATGAAAACATGCGTATTCAGGAACTGGCGCAGAATATTCACAAACTGGTTGAGAAACACAACCTGCCGGACCTGATGTTCCGTGCGTTCGAAGTGCTGCCAGCAATGGTAATGACCCCGTACGCCGCGTTCCAGAAAGAGCTGCACGGTGAAACCGAAGAGGTGTATATGGAAGAGACCGTTGGCCGCGTCAATGCCAACATGATCCTGCCGTACCCTCCTGGAGTCCCGCTGGTCATGCCTGGTGAGATGATCACCGAGGAGAGCCGTCCGGTGCTGGAGTTCCTGCAGATGCTGTGCGAAATCGGTGCTCACTATCCGGGCTTCGAAACCGACATCCACGGCGCCTATCGTCAGGCCGACGGGCGTTACACCGTGAAAGTGCTGAAAAACACTCAATAAGAGACAAAGGGAAGTGGCTTGCCACTTCCCTTTTTTGCCGGGTGGCGCTGCGCTTACCCGACCTAAGAGCACTCCATATCTGTAGGCCCGTGCAAGCACAGCGCCGCCGGGCAACGCCAACTTGTGCGCAAGGAGACGACATGCAAACACCCTCACAACCGCGCGCGATTTACTACATCGTAGCGATTCAAATCTGGGAATACTTCAGCTTCTACGGCATGCGTGCCCTGCTCATCCTCTACCTCACCCATCAACTCGCCTTTGACGACAGCCATGCGATTGGTCTGTTCAGCGCCTACGCTTCACTGGTGTATGTCACCCCTATTCTCGGCGGCTGGATTGCCGACCGCCTGCTCGGCAACCGCGTGGCGGTCATTGCCGGGGCTCTGCTGATGACGCTGGGCCACGTAGTGCTAGGGCTGGGTTCAGACTCCACGATGAGCCTCTACCTGGCGCTCGCCATCATTATCTGCGGCTATGGCCTGTTTAAATCCAACATCAGCTGCCTGCTGGGCGAACTCTATGACGCCAGCGACAGCCGTCGCGACGGCGGTTTCTCGCTGCTCTACGCGGCGGGCAATATCGGCTCCATCGCCGCACCTATCGTCTGCGGGCTGGCGGCGCAATGGTACGGCTGGCACGTCGGCTTTGCGCTGGCGGGCATCGGCATGTTTATCGGGCTAATGGTGTTTCTGAGCGGGCATCGCCATTTCCGCAAGACGCACGGCATCAACAAAACGGCGCTACAGGCAAGACGTTTCGTGCTGCCCACATGGGGCTGGCTGCTGGTAATGCTATGCCTCTCTCCGGTGTTCTTTACTCTCCTGCTGGAAAAGAACTGGGCAGGTTATCTGCTGGCCGTCGTCTGTATCTTTGCCGCGCAAATGGTGGCGCGCATTATGATCGCTTCGCCACAGCACCGTCGTGCGCTGTCACAGATTGTGCTGCTGATGCTCACCGGGACGCTGTTCTGGGTGCTGGCCCAGCAGGGCGGCAGTTCCATCAGCCTGTTCATTGATCGCTTCGTGAAGCGCCGCTGGATGAGCTTTGAGGTGCCGACGGCACTGTTCCAGTCGGTGAACGCGGTGGCGGTCATGGCAGCAGGCGTGGTGCTGGCGTGGCTGGTGCGTCCGGGAGCCAGCACGGCGCTACGCGTGTGGCTGAAGTTTGCCCTCGGCCTGACGCTCATGGGCGCGGGCTTTATGCTGCTGGCACTAAACGCTCATCAGGGGCAGCTCCACGGTCAGGCATCAATGAGCATGATGGTGGCAGGCCTGGCGCTGATGGGTTTCGCTGAGCTGTTTATCGACCCCGTGGCAATGGCGCAAATCACGCGCCTCAACATGCCGGGCGTGACCGGGGTGCTCACCGGCATTTATATGCTGGCGACGGGTGCCGTGGCGAACTGGCTGGCGGGCGTAGTGGCACAGCAAACTACCGAATCACAAATCAGCGAAACCGCCGTGGCGGCCTACGGGCACTTCTTCTCGCAGATGGGCGAAGGGACGCTTGGCTGCGTGGGCGTGATGCTCTTGGTGGTTATCTTCAGAAAGCTGCTGGGGAGTCGTGCGCCGGAAATGGCTGAGGAGTAGAAACAGCGCTGCCCGCATAAAGTGCGGGCAGTGCAAACAAATCAGATTGCCGCGTCGTCTTCTTCGCCGGTACGAATACGGATCACGCGCGCCACGTCGAAGACAAAGATTTTGCCGTCGCCGATTTTACCGGTCTGCGCCGTGCGGATAATGGTATCCACGCAGGTGTCGACGATATCATCGGTGACCACGATTTCAATTTTCACCTTCGGCAGAAAATCGACCATGTACTCCGCACCGCGATACAGTTCGGTGTGGCCTTTCTGACGACCAAAGCCTTTCACTTCCGTTACCGTCATCCCGGTGATACCGACTTCCGCCAGCGCTTCGCGCACATCATCGAGTTTGAAGGGTTTTATAATCGCATCAATCTTTTTCATGGTTTCCTGTCTTATCCGCGTAACCGGTTGCTTACCCTATCATAACGTCGCCGCGCACGCCGGGCTACTCTTTAAAATCATTGGCGTCGAGTTCGTGACGCGAGAGCAATTTATAGAATTCAGTACGGTTGCGCCCCGCCATGCGCGCGGCATGGGTGACGTTACCTTTAGTGATTTGCAGCAGCTTGCGCAGGTAGTTCAGCTCAAACTGGTTTCGCGCCTCAACGAACGTCGGCAGTGCGGTGTTCTCGCCCTCCAGCGCCTGCTCCACCAGCGCATCGCCAATCACCGGCGACGAGGTCAGCGCCACACACTGCTCAATCACGTTCACCAGCTGGCGCACGTTCCCCGGCCAGTTGGCGGTCATCAGCCGCTTCATCGCATCCGTCGAAAATGCCCGTACGAACGGCTTGTGCCGATCGGCAGACTGACGCAGAAGATGGTTTGCCAGCAGCGGAATGTCTTCGGTACGCTCTGCCAGTGTGGGAATTTTCAGGCTGACAACGTTGAGACGATAGTAAAGATCTTCGCGAAACTCGCCGCGTGCCATCGCTTTGGGTAAATCACGGTGGGTGGCGGAGACAATGCGCACGTTGATGTCGATATCGCGATTGCTGCCGAGCGGGCGAATTTTGCGCTCCTGCAAGACGCGCAGCAGCTTAACCTGTAACGGAGAAGGCATGTCGCCAATCTCATCAAGAAAAAGCGTACCGCCCTCCGCGGCCTGAAACAGCCCTTCGCGATTGCTCACCGCGCCGGTAAATGCGCCGCGGGCATGGCCGAAGAGCTCAGACTCCAGCAGCTGTTCCGGCAACGCACCGCAGTTAATGGCGATAAACGGGTATTTGCCGCGCGGGCTGGCGTTGTGAATCGCCTGGGCAAAAATCTCCTTCCCGGTGCCGCTCTGGCCGTTAATCAGCACGCTGACGTCCGACTGCGCCACCATCCGCGCCTGTTCGAGCAGGCGCAGCATTACCGGGCTGCGGGTGACGATGGATTCGCGCCAGCTGTCATCGGTGGCGGCAGCGGTATGCACCAGCGCATCGTCGATGGCTTTGTAAAGCGCATCTTTATCAACCGGCTTGGTCAGGAAGCTGAACACGCCCTGCTGCGTGGCCGCTACGGCATCGGGAATGGATCCGTGGGCGGTGAGAATGATCACCGGCATGCCAGGCTGTACTTTCTGGATCTCCGCAAACAGCTGCAGGCCGTCCATTTCATCCATGCGCAGATCGCTTATCACCAGATCGACTTTTTCCCGCGCCAGCACGCGCAGCCCTTCCTGTCCGCTTTCAGCGGTAACCACGGAAAAACCTTCGCTGGTGAGGCGCATGCCCAGCAGCTTCAGCAGGCCCGGATCGTCGTCGACCAGTAAAAGGTGAGCGGGTTTACGTCCTGTCATGGTTTCTCCTCTGTGGACGGAGCGTCCTTCTGCGCCGGAGCGGCATCACCTGCATGCCCGGCATCCGGCGTAAAGTTGCTGCCCGCCGGTTTGCGGCTGGAAAGCTGACGCTCAATGTCGGTCAGGTTTTCCAGCTTGCGGGTCGTCAGTTCCAGCTGGCTGCTGAGGTGCTGTTGCTGCTGGCGCAGAATATCCAGCTCGGCATCCGTCGTCTGCTGTAGTTTGCTGTAGCGGGAGCGCTCATCCGAAAGCTGAAGCTGTAGCGACTGCCCGTCACGCCAGAACTGATACAGCGGACGCACCTGAGTCGGGATCTGCGGGCTGAACGTATCGAGGCGGGTCACCATTTCACGGCGCTCCAGCGGGGTGATTTTGGCGCTGCCGAGCAGAATGCCGCGACGCAGCGCGTCCTGCCAGGACTCATCGCTATGCAGGCGGGCTTCGCTGCGGGCCATTTCCGGCGACAGACGTTCGGCACAATCCATGCTTCTCAGCCAGTACAGCGGGTTTTTCTCCGTTGCTGCACCGTGAAGCGACCAGACGTCGGCGCAGTCCGTGGAGAGGAAATCGGCGACCTGCTGCTGTGGCAGCTTATCTTCATCGCCCGTGCTGGCGGTTTGCGGCGCACTGACGCACCCGGCCAGCCATAAACAGGACGCTCCGGCAAGGAGCGAGAGGAAACGAGGGGACATATTCACCAGACGTTGCTTCATTTAATGGGTTTATCCGTGTCTGAAAGAGAAAGCTCAATGCGGAAACAGACATGGCCCGTTGGCGCGTCGACCAACTGCAGGGTGCCCCGCATCCGGCGGACGCAATCCCGGGCGATACTCAGTCCCAGACCGCTTCCCTTCACAGCCCCTTTACGTTGATGACTGCCCTGATAAAAGGGCTCAAAAATCATGGCTTTTTCAGCCTCAGGGATCGGTGTTCCGCTGTTTTCCACCTCAAGAAACACCCGGTTTCCCTGCTGGCGACTGCGCAGAAAAATAGTACCGGATTCACTGCCGTAGTGCACTGCATTGGAGTAGAGATTATCCAGCGCGCTCATCAACAGCACCGGTTCAGCCTGGCACTCACGCACGTCAAGCTCGACGCGGGTATGCATCATTTTAGCTCGTGCGGGCAAACTGTGGGCAGAGACAACGATATCCAGCAGCGGTACCAGCTCGACCTTCTCCATTTCAACCGGCGTGTCGGCAAGCTTTCGGTTGTAATCCAGCAGCTGCTCAATCAGCTTTTGCAGGTTACGGCTGCTGTCATCCAGAATGGCGACCACTTCTTCCTGCTCGGTCGTCAGCGGGCCAACGACCTTATCGGCCAGCAGCTCGGTCCCTTCGCGCATGCTGGCAAGCGGCGTTTTCAGCTCATGGGAAAGATGACGCAGAAACTGGTGACGTTGAGATTCAAGCCAGGAGAGCCGTTCGCTCAGCCAGACAATGCGCTGCCCGACGGATCGCAGCTCGCGCGGCCCGGTAAACATCACCGTGCTGCCGAGCGATTTTCCCTCACCAAGACGGTTAATCATCCGCTGAATGGCTTTAACGGGGCCGATAATCATGCGGGTGAACAGCAGCATCATGGTCAGGCTGACCAGGAACAGCACCAGCGCCTGCCAGCCGAAGAACTGCCCACGCTCGGCAATCTCCTGCTGGAGCTGCTGCCCCCGGGAAAACACCACTGCGCGGGTGGCCTGGACCATATCGGTATTCGCCGAGGCAAAGGCCTCAAGCTTTGCAGCAGAGGCTTCATCCGGGCCGCTGTTTTTGCAGTGAAGCTCTGCCAGATCGTTCAGATCCTGACGCAGCGCCTGCCAGATTTTGTTATCCGGCAGCACGCCTGCGTGGGCATCCAGCATTTCGCTATAGCGCTTACGCTGGCCCTGATACACCTTCGCCAGAGTTGCGTCATCCAGCACGCAGTACTGGCGGTAGCTGCGCTCCATCTCCAGCGCGGCGTTGGTCATCGCTTCGCTGCGGCGAGCGTCCACAAGCGTGGTGCGGTTGGTCATGGCGGCCTGATCGCTCAGCGCATTCAGGCTCTGCCAGGCCTGCCAGGCAAGGACCAGCAGCGGCAACAGGATCAGCAGAAACGCCAACATAACCAGCTGACGCAGCGAGCGGGGGAAAAGTGACCAGCGTTTCAATGAGTTTGCCCCTGAACATAATGATAATGGCAGGGTAACTGAGGCAGGAAGCGGAAACAACAACGCCGGGTCAAAGCCCGGCGTTGTCACTGAATAAGGCGGTGCCTAACTCCACGTTTCGCCCGGGGTTTGATATAGCAAGCTGATATCAACAGTTGGACGGCAGGCACCTTGTTGTGCGTCATTCGAAGTTTATGTAGCGCGTCCCGAAGGGGCTGACATAATAGGGTGAATGAGCCACTGGTTAATTATATGCAGTAAGCGTGCCATAATACAAAACAATTTATTAACACATTAATAAATAATAACTTTATCACTTTTTGAATGACATCTCGTTTTGCGTGTTTTTTCACCACACCGTCGTCAAAAAGAGACGCCAAAATAACAAAACAATAAAAACTATAAATATCAAATAGATAAATGTCTCCACTTAGAGACACCGCAGGATGCCAGCTGTCGCCTTTTTCCGACACTGTTCCCGCTTTTGCTCACATAAAAAAGCCCTCCAGTTTCCGGAGGGCTTAAGAGACGAACGAAGCATCTGAGTTAACGCCCGGTAGCGCAGGCTTACCGGGCCTACAACGACCTCATCAACCTCTGATTTTGTAGGCCTGATAAGCGAAGCGCCATCAGGCAAAACAGCACTACAAAGGTTTGACGCGATCTCAACCCAGCTGTTTACGTGCGTTACGGAAAATACGCATCCACGGGCTGTCTTCGCCCCAGTTTTCCGGGTGCCAGGAGTTGGCGACTGTACGGAACACGCGCTCAGGGTGTGGCATCATCAGCGTGACGCGCCCGCTTTCGCTGGTGACCGCGGTAATCCCGTTAGGGGAACCGTTCGGGTTCGCCGGATAGTTTTGCGTCACGTTGCCGAAGTGGTCGACGAAGCGCAGAGCCACCAGGCCTTTGCTTTCCAGCTGCGCCAGATGCGCGCTGTCACGCACTTCGACGCGGCCTTCACCATGAGAAACGGCGATGGGCATCTGTGAACCGCTCATCCCCTGCAGCAGCAGGGACGGGCTCTGGGTCACTTCTACCAGGCTGAAGCGCGCTTCGAAGCGGTCCGAGTGGTTGCGTACAAAGCGCGGCCACAGGCTGCTGCCAGGGATAAGGTCGCGCAGGTTGGACATCATCTGGCAGCCGTTACACACGCCCAGCGCCAGCGTCTGCGGGCGGTGGAAGAAGGTTTCAAACTCGTCGCGCACGCGCTCGTTGAACAGAATGGATTTCGCCCAGCCCTCGCCTGCGCCTAAGACGTCGCCGTAGGAGAAGCCGCCGCAGGCGACCAGCGCCTGGAAATCAGCCAGCCCGGTACGGCCAGCCAGCAGGTCGCTCATGTGGACGTCGATAGCATCGAAGCCCGCACGATGGAACGCCGCAGCCATTTCGACGTGGGAGTTCACGCCCTGCTCACGCAGTACCGCAACCTTCGGACGCGCGCCTTTCGCAATGTACGGGGCAGCCACATCTTCGTTGATATCAAAGCTGAGCTTCACGTTCAGGCCCGGATCGCTGTCGTTGCGCTTCGCCTCGTGCTCCTGATCGGCACATTCCGGGTTATCGCGCAGGCGCTGCATCTGCCAGGTCGTTTCCGCCCACCACATACGTAACGTGGTGCGGCTTTCACTGTAGACAACATGACCGCCCGCCGTGATAACAAAGCGGTCGCCTTCGGTGGCTTTCCCGAGGAAGTGGACGCAGTCCGCCAGGCCGTGGCTGGCAAAAATGCCTTCCACAAGCTCGCGGTCTTGCGCACGCACCTGAATCACGCCGCCCAGCTCTTCGTTGAACAGTGCAGCCAGACGATCTTCACTAAGTGCTGCGATATCCACATCCACGCCGCAGTGCCCGGTGAAGGCCATTTCGGCGAGCGTCACCATCAGGCCGCCGTCGGAGCGGTCGTGCCAGGCCAGCAGTTTGCGTTCTGCCACCAGCACCTGCATCGCGTCCCAGAAGCCTTTCAGCTGCTCCACGCTGCGGACATCGGCGGTTTTGTCACCGAGCTGGCGGTAAACCTGAGCCAGGGCCGTCGCGCCGAGCGCGTTGTGGCCTTTGCCGAGATCAATCAGCAGCAGGGCGTTATCCTCCGTGGAAAGCTGCGGCGTCACGGTATGGCGCACATCCTCCACGCGGGCAAAGGCGGAAATCACCAGCGACAGCGGCGACGTCATTTCGCGCTGTTCACTGCCTTCCTGCCAGCGGGTTTTCATCGACATAGAGTCTTTGCCGACCGGAATGGTCAGGCCCAGCGCCGGGCAGAGCTCTTCACCCACGGCTTTCACCGCTGCGTAGAGGCCCGCATCTTCGCCCGGGTGCCCTGCCGCCGCCATCCAGTTTGCGGAAAGCTTCACGCGCTTCAGGTCGCCGACCTGAGTCCCCACGAGGTTGGTCAGCGCTTCGCCGACGGCCAGCCGCGCGGAGGCCGCAAAATCGAGCAGCGCCACCGGCGCACGTTCGCCCATCGCCATCGCTTCGCCGTAGTAGCTGTCGAGGCTCGCGGTGGTTACCGCGCAGTTCGCTACCGGGATCTGCCACGGGCCAACCATCTGATCGCGGGCAACCATGCCGGTTACCGTGCGGTCGCCGATGGTCACGAGGAAGGTTTTCTCTGCCACGGTTGGCAGATGCAGAACGCGGTTGACCGCATCGGCAATCGTGATGCCCTGCCTGTCCAGCGCTTCGCCACCGGCGGCAAGCGTCTCAACGTCGCGGGTCATTTTCGGGGTTTTGCCAAGCAGCACGTCCAGCGGCAAATCGATAGGCGTATTGTCGAAATGGCTGTCGCTGAGGCTCAGATGCATCTCTTCGGTGGCTTCACCGATGACCGCGTAAGGTGCGCGCTCACGTTTGCACAGCTCGTCGAACAGCGGCAGCTGATCCGCCGCCACCGCCAGCACGTAGCGCTCCTGAGATTCGTTACACCAGATCTCCAGCGGGCTCATGCCTGGCTCATCGCTGAGGATATCGCGCAGATTAAATTTACCGCCGCGCCCGCCGTCGCTCACCAGCTCAGGCATGGCGTTAGAGAGGCCGCCCGCGCCGACGTCGTGGATAAACAGAATCGGGTTGGCTTCACCGAGCTGCCAGCAGCGGTCGATCACTTCCTGGCAGCGTCGCTCCATTTCCGGGTTGTCGCGTTGGACGGAAGCAAAATCAAGATCTGCATCGGACTGTCCGGACGCCATGGAGGATGCCGCCCCGCCGCCAAGGCCGATATTCATCGCCGGGCCGCCGAGAACGATCAGCTTCGCGCCGACGTTGATCTCACCTTTCTGGACGTGATCGGCACGGATGTTGCCGATCCCGCCTGCCAGCATGATCGGCTTGTGGTAGCCGCGCAGCTCTTCGCCGTTGTGGCTGTTGACCTTTTCTTCGTAGGTGCGGAAGTAACCGTTCAGCGCCGGACGACCAAATTCGTTGTTAAACGCCGCGCCGCCCAGCGGGCCGTCGGTCATGATATCCAGCGCGGTCACGATGCGGTCTGGTTTGCCGAAGTCTTCTTCCCACGGCTGTTCAAAGCCGGGGATACGCAGGTTGGAAACGGAGAAGCCCACCAGCCCGGCTTTCGGTTTTGCGCCGCGCCCGGTCGCGCCTTCATCACGAATTTCACCGCCGGAGCCCGTTGCCGCCCCCGGCCATGGGGAAATCGCCGTCGGGTGGTTATGGGTTTCTACCTTCATCAGGATGTGCGTCGGCTCCTGATGGAAATCGTAGCGCAGGCCGTCACGATCGGCGTAGAAGCGCCCTACGTCCGAGCCTTCCATTACCGCAGCGTTGTCCTTATAAGCCGACAGCACGTGGTCCGGGGTGGTCTCGAAGGTGTTTTTAATCATTTTGAACAGCGACTTCGGCTGCTGCTCGCCGTCAATCACCCAGTCGGCGTTGAAAATCTTGTGACGGCAGTGTTCGGAGTTCGCCTGGGCAAACATATAGAGTTCGATATCGTTCGGGTTGCGGTTGAGCTTTGTGAAGGCATCGAACAGGTAATCAATTTCATCTTCGGCCAGCGCTAACCCCAGACGCAGGTTGGCGTCCACCAGCGCCTGACGGCCCTGCCCCTGCACGTCTACGCTCGCAACCGGCGCAGGCTGATGATGGGCAAACAGGTTTTCCGCGTCCTGCAGCGCACCGTAGACGGTTTCCATCATCCGGTCATGCAGCTCAGCTGCAACCTGGCTCCACTGCATATCCGTCAGCATGGAGGCTTCGACGTAGTATGCAACACCGCGCTCCAGGCGTTCGATCTGCGCCAGGCCACAGTTGTGGGCGATGTCGGTTGCTTTTGAAGACCAGGGGGAGATGGTGCCAGGGCGGGGAGTGACGAGCAGTAATTTTCCGGCGGGGGTATGGCTGTTGAGGCTTGGACCGTACTGCAGCAGTTTTGTCAGCCGGGTGTGTTCCTCTTCTGACAACGGCGCGTTCAGTTCGGCGAAGTGCACGTACTCGGCGTAAAGGTTGCTGACCGGAAGGTTAGCTGCCTGAAAGCGTGCCAGCAGTTTGGTGATACGGAAGGCTGACAGTGCAGGCGAACCACGCAGAATTTCCATCATAAGTCTCTCGTCTTCTGGGTTTCAGTGTGCGCAATGGCGGAAAACGGGCGCCATTATAGAGCATCCTGAACGGCTACGTAACCGTTTGCGTCAAAATAAAACCGCCGCATCGTTTTACCACCAGGTGCGACATCGGTGACGAATGGGTTGCCATCTGGCGCTTGTTTAAGCAAAATGCCGCTCACTCTTTAGTGTCCCTAAACTTTAACATGGTAACTATTGCCTGAGATCGCTCGCGCTGCAGAGAATTAACTAATTGAAAAAATTAAAGATTAATTATCTGTTTATCGGCATTGTCACCCTGCTACTGGCAGCGGCGCTATGGCCCTCCATTCCCTGGTTCAGTAAACCAGAGAACCGCATCGCGGCGATTCAGGCGCGAGGAGAGCTGCGCGTCAGCACCATCATCTCTCCCCTGACCTACGCCAGCATTAACGAAAAAGATTACGGTCTTGATTACGAGCTGGCCCAGCAGTTCGCGGACTACCTCGGCGTGAAGCTTAACGTCACCGTCCGCCAGAATATCAGCCAGCTGTTTGACGATCTCGATAATGACAAAGCCGACATGCTGGCCGCCGGGCTGGTCTACAACAGCGAGCGCGTCAAAAGCTATCAGGCCGGCCCGGCTTATTACTCCGTTTCGCAGCAGCTGGTTTACCGCAAAGGCAGCTACCGCCCCCGTTCACTTGAAAATATTACCGCTCAGCAGCTGACCATCGCGCCGGGGCACGTGGCAATCAATGATTTGCAGGCGCTGAAGGAGAAGAAGTATCCGGAACTCAGCTGGACCGTCGATGACAAACGCGGCAGCGTGGAGCTGATGGATGAGGTTCTCGACGGCAGGCTCGACTATACCATTGCCGATTCGGTCGCGATCAGCCTGTTCCAGCGCGTCCATCCGGAGCTGGCCGTAGCGCTCGACATTACCGATGAGCAGCCGGTCACCTGGTTTAGCCTGAAGGACAGCGACAACACCCTGCCCGCCGCAATGCTTGATTTCTTCAACAACATTAATGAAGACGGCACCCTGGCACGCCTGGAAGAGAAATACCTTGGCCATGGCGACGATTTCGATTACTTCGACACCCGCACCTTCCTTCGCGCGGTGGATAACCAACTGCCCGATTTCCAGCCGCTCTTCCAGAAGCATGCGGCGGAAATCGACTGGCGCCTGCTGGCGGCGATTGCCTGGCAGGAATCCCACTGGGATCCGATGGCAACCTCACCGACGGGCGTGCGAGGCATGATGATGCTGACCAGGAACACTGCGCAAAGCCTGGGCCTGACGGACCGCACCGATGCCGAACAGAGCATCAGCGGCGGGATGCGCTATCTGCAGGATATGATGGATAAGGTGCCGGAGACCGTCCCGAAGGATGAACGGATCTGGTTTGCCCTGGCGGCTTACAATATGGGCTATGCGCATATGCTGGATGCCAGAGCGTTAACCGCGAAGCAAAAAGGCGATCCGGATAGCTGGGCTGACGTGAAACAGCGTCTGCCTTTACTGAGCCAGAAACCCTACTACACGCGCCTGACGTACGGCTACGCGCGCGGGCATGAAGCCTACGCATATGTAGAGAATATCCGTAAGTATCAGATAAGCCTGGTGGGCTATCTGCTGGAGAAAGAGAAGAAGGCTGCGCAGGAAAGGGAATATGCGAATGATTACCCGGCGGTCAGGCCGGACGAGCTGAATCACACCACTGGAAGCGTCGGCGTGCTGCCGTTTATCTCGCTATCGGCGGACATACACAGTGGCCAGATTGACGTGAAGCACCCCGGCACCCTCGTCGACATGTTACGTCACTGAGACGGCGCGGCGCGCCTGAGCGCTTTTTTCTGTTCACGGCGGTGGCGGAAGAAATCGCTCAGCATGGTGGAGCAGCTTTCAGCAAGCACGCCTTCCGTAATTTCAACCCTGTGATTCATGCCCGGATGATGCAGTATATCAATCAGCGATCCCGCCGCCCCCGTTTTTGCATCCCGCGCACCAAACACCAGCTGACCAATCCGGCTGTGCACCATTGCCCCGGCGCACATCACGCAGGGTTCGAGCGTTACGTACAGCGTCGTATCAATCAGGCGATAATTCTGTAATACCAGCCCACCCTGGCGCAGCGCCATGATTTCCGCATGCGCCGTCGGGTCGTGACGACCAATCGGCCGGTTCCAGCCCTCACCAATCACCTGATTCTGATACACCAGCACTGCCCCGACCGGCACCTCTCCTTCATCCCAGGCGCGTTGAGCCAGAGTCAGCGCATGACGCATCCAGCGTTCGTGGTTCAGTTCGTTGTCAGACAAGGCGGCTACTCCGGTAGAAAAACGGGGCGCATTATACACACCGGCAGGCCGTTACACTATTCCAGCTGTTGCAGATCGCCGCGCGGCGTCACCCGGAAGCGATGCTGGCAAAAATAGAGCAGCGGGTTATCCTGGTTGCTGTCGCTGTAGCCGCTGTACAGGCGCAGCGGCGTGCCGATTTTGCGCTCCAGCTGAGCCACTTTCTCATGGCCTAAACAACGCAGCGTCAGCACCCAACCGCCGTAGCGGCGTTCGGTCATGCTGGCGATTAAATTAACGCGCGGCAGCCAGGGGGTGTCGAAATAGACCTTTTCCACAAGCCGTTTCGGGGAACCGGTAATCAACCAGACGTCAGCATCAGAGCTGGTCAGGTATTCGGTCAGGCGTTGATGCACCACCGGAAACGCAGTGACGTGCCCGCGGAACCAGAGGACAAAGTTCGCCTCAAGGCGCTGAAGCCGCGTTTCGCTGTGCCCGAAGGTGGCGGCCCACAGCAGCAGGCTCATCGGCCAGCGCGCCGCGCGTCCTTTTACCAGCAGCGTGACGCCAATCACCGGCAGCAGCGGGAGCACCAGCAGCGCATTCAGCGGGTTGTGCCGGAACAGGTAACGTAAAAAGCTGCCAAACATATCCTGCTGATGCAGCGTGCCATCCAGGTCAAAAAACACTACCCGACGCGAATTACTTGCCAAACCGTTTCCCTCTCAAAGTTGAACGCGTAAGCGTCATGCCTGTTAGTTAGCCTAACAGCCGGAACCTCACATTTCCAAAAACGATCGGCATTGTGCCTTTCCCTTCGTTTCCGGAGAGCGTATCCTTTTGATTAGCATAATGAATTGTTTAAGATTGCAGCACTTTTTTCCCGCCACGGGCTGTGCAGGCATCACAATCCCCTATAATCAAAGACAAATTTCTGGCAGGCGGCCGCCGCAAGGCCCTCTGGAGAGGCAATGAATTGTTTGATTCGCATCCGCCAGCGTTATCCTGGTTTTGCGCAAAGTGACAAAAAACTGGCAGACTTCATTCTGGCGCAGCCCGACGAGGCGCGCCATCTCAGTTCACAGCAGCTGGCCGCTGAGGCTGGTGTCAGCCAGTCGAGCGTGGTGAAGTTTGCCCAAAAGCTCGGCTTTAAAGGCTTCCCCGCGCTGAAGCTTGCCCTCAGCGAGGCGCTGGCGAGCAACCCTCATCCTCAGTCGGTGCCGGTGCATAACCAGATCCGCGGCGACGACCCGCTGCGGCTGGTGGGCGAAAAGCTGATTAAAGATAACGTCTCGGCGATGCATGCGTCGCTCGACATCAATACCGAAGAGAAGCTGCGGGAAAGCATCGGACTGCTGCGCAGCGCCCGCCGCATCGTCGTGACCGGCATTGGCGCTTCGGGGCTGGTGGCGCAAAACTTCAGCTGGAAGCTGATGAAAATTGGTCTGAATGCCGTTGCTGAGCAGGACATGCACGCCCTGCTCGCCACCGTGCAGGCGATGACGAATGACGACTTGCTGCTGGCTATCTCCTATTCCGGCGAGCGGCGGGAGATTAACCTGGCAGCAGACGAAACGCTGCGGGTGGGCGGTAAAATTTTAGCAATAACCGGCTTTTCCCCCAACGCCCTGCAGCAGCGGGCGAGCCATTGCCTCTATACCATTGCCGAGGAGCAAGCTACGCGCAGCGCGGCAATCTCCTCCACCAGTGCCCAGATGATGCTGACCGACCTGCTGTTTATGGGGCTGGTACAGCAGGATCTTGAGCACGCGCCGGAGAGGATCCGCCACAGCGAAGCGCTGGTGAAAAAACTGGTCTGAACAGAGAATGAGCGTATAATGCCCGCCCTGTTTGTGTTGTTTCTGAGAATTTCTGTATGGCGCTGTTAATTACCAAAAAATGCATCAACTGTGATATGTGCGAGGCGGAATGCCCGAACACGGCCATTTCGATGGGCGACAGCATTTATGAGATTAACAGCGATCGCTGTACCGAGTGCATCGGCCATTACGAGACGCCGACCTGCCAGAAAGTGTGCCCGATCCCCAACACCATCATCAAAGATCCGGCGCACCTGGAAAACGAAGAGCAGCTGTGGGATAAGTTCGTTCAGCTGCATCACGCCGATAAAATTTAGCTTTCCATAATCACCGTGGCGCAGGCGTAATGACGTTCGTCTGCCAGCGTCACATGCATGTGGGCAACGCCAAGCTTAGCAGCCAATTCTGCCGCCGCGCCCCATAACCGCAGCTTAGGTTTACCCAGTTCATCGTTGTAGACTTCGAACTGTTCAAACGCCAGCCCGTTGCGGATCCCGGTGCCCAGCGCTTTGGATGCCGCCTCTTTTACGGCAAACCGCTTCGCCAGAAAGCGCACCGGCTGCTGGTGCGTCTCCCAGATTTTCCACTCGTGCTCACTGAGCACCCGGCGCGCAAGGCGATCGCCGCTGCGGGCGATCACTGCTTCGATACGGGCAATCTCGACGATATCCGTGCCGATGCCGACGATGGCCATTATTTGCGCGCTTCCAGCATCAGGCGCTTCATTTCCGCCACCGCTTCCTTCAGGCCGCTCATTACCGCACGGCCAATAATGGCATGGCCGATGTTCAGCTCGTGCATCTCCGGCAATGCGGCGATGGCTTTAACATTGTGATACGTCAGCCCGTGCCCGGCGTTCACCTTCAGGCCAAGGCTTGCGGCATACGTTGCTGCCTGAGCAATACGCTCCAGCTCTTTCGCCTGCTGCGCTTCGCTTTCGGCATCGGCGTAGCAGCCGGTGTGAATTTCGATGTACGGCGCGCCCACGTCCGCTGCGGCTTTGATTTGCTGGCGATCGGCGTCAATGAACAGGGAAACCAGGATCCCGGCATCCGCCAGGCGCTTGCAGGCGTCGCGCATTTTGTCGATCTGACCTGCCACATCCAGGCCGCCTTCGGTGGTCACTTCCTGACGTTTCTCAGGCACCAGACAGCAAAAGTGCGGTTTCGTCTCGCAGGCAATCGTCAGCATCTCTTCGGTGACGGCCATTTCCAGATTCATGCGGGTATCGAGGGTCTGGCGCAGGATGCGTACGTCACGATCGGTGATATGGCGACGGTCTTCTCGCAGGTGCACGGTGATGCCGTCTGCACCAGCCTGTTCAGCAATAAAGGCGGCCTGCACCGGATCGGGATAAGCCGTGCCGCGTGCGTTTCGCAGGGTTGCAATGTGGTCGATGTTGACGCCTAACAGTAATTCAGCCATGACAGTCCTCGTTATTGATTTTGGTTCGTCGCATTCCCTCTCCCTGTCCCTCTCCCATAGAGAGAGGGAACTGATTGTGCCCCCATTCAGATCGCAGGGCTCATTTTCCCCCTCTCCCCTTGGGAGAGGGCCGGGGAGAGGGGGAATCAGTCAATCTTCAACTTCGCTTTGGCACAAACTGCCGGAACAGCTCACGGCTTTTTAGCGGCTTGCCGCCAAGGTAAGGTTTGAGCGCAATGCGGGTAAATCGTTTTGCTGCCCGCAGCGTGTCGGCATCCGGAAATTCACGGCTGGCGAGCGCTTTCAGATGGTGCCCCGTAAACGTGCCGTTATCAATCACCACGCTTGCAATAAAGCCTTTTTCTTCGCGGTAGCGATAGGTCATGGTGTCATCCACGGGTTCACCGCTGCCCGCGCAGTGCAGAAAATCTACGCCGTACCCCAGATGTGCCAGCAGCGCCAGCTCAAAACGTCGCAGCGCCGGTTCTGGCGTACCGTTAACCCCGGCCAGCGCCTGAATACAGTGGAGGTAGTCGAAGAAGAGTTCGGAGAAACGGGTTTCGTTTTCCAGCACGCGGGAGAGAAGTTCGTTGACGTATAAGCCGCTGTAGAGCGCAATGCCGGTGAGCGGGAGCGCCAGGGAAACGGCTTCAGCGCTGCGCAGCGTTTTGACATCGCCGCGGCCACCGAAGCGCACTAACAAAGGCGTAAAGGGCTGAAGCGCACCTTTGAGATTAGAGCGTTTGGAACGTGCGCCTTTAGCCACAAGGCGCACGCGTCCCGATTCTTCCGTGAAGACGTCCAGCATCAGGCTGGTTTCGCTCCAGGGACGACTATGCAGAACAAAAGCGCGCTGCCAGCCTTCCACGAGGTTTACTTAGAGGTCGTCGACGTAACCGAGACTGCGCAGCGCGCGTTCGTCATCGGCCCAGCCAGATTTCACTTTCACCCACAGTTCCAGATGAACCGGGGCTTCAAACATCTCCTGCATGTCCTTACGGGCTTCAATACCGATGGTTTTGATTTTGGCGCCTTTATTGCCAATCACCATCTTCTTCTGCCCTTCACGCTCTACGAGGATCAGACCGTTGATGTCGTAGCCACCGCGCTCATTGCTCTGGAAACGTTCGATTTCAACGGTGACGGAATACGGCAGCTCAGCGCCCAGGAAACGCATCAGTTTTTCACGGATGATTTCGGAGGCCATAAAGCGCTGGGAACGATCGGTGATGTAATCTTCCGGGAAGTGGTGCGTCGCTTCCGGCAGGTGCTTGCGCACGATGCCCGCTACGGTATCCACGTTCAGGCCAGTTTCTGCGGAAATCGGCACGATATCGAGGAAGTTCATCTGGCTACCGAGGAACTGCAGATGCGGCAGAAGATCCGCTTTCTCCTGAACGTTGTCCACTTTATTGACCGCAAGGATCACCGGTGCGCGACCACCTTTCAGCTTGTTCAGCACCATTTCGTCGTCTGCGGTCCAGCGCGTACCTTCCACCACGAAGATGATCAGCTCAACGTCGCCGATGGAGCTGCTGGCCGCTTTGTTCATCAGGCGGTTAATAGCGCGCTTCTCTTCCATGTGCAGGCCCGGGGTATCGACGTAAATCGCCTGATAAGCCCCTTCAGTATGGATGCCGACAATACGGTGACGCGTGGTCTGCGCTTTGCGGGAGGTGATAGAAATCTTCTGACCAAGCAGGTTGTTCAGCAGGGTGGATTTGCCAACGTTAGGACGACCAACGATGGCGATAAATCCGCAGTAACTTTTTTCGTCGCTCATTCCAGCTCCAGTTTTTTCAGCGCCTGTTCGGCGGCAGCCTGCTCCGCCTTGCGACGGCTGGAACCTGTGCCAACCACCGGTTCACTCAGGCCACTGACCTGGCAGTGGATAGTAAATTCCTGATCGTGGGCTTCGCCACGCACCTGCACAACCAGATAGGAAGGCAGCGGCAGATGACGACCCTGTAAATATTCCTGCAAACGCGTTTTCGGATCTTTTTGCTTATCACCCGGACTGATTTCGTCCAGTCGGGTCTGATACCAGCTGAGGATCAGCTTCTCGACGTTCTGAATGTCGCTGTCGAGGAACACGCCGCCAATCAGCGCTTCAACGGTATCCGCGAGAATAGATTCCCGACGGAAGCCGCCGCTTTTCAGCTCACCCGGCCCCAGGCGTAAACATTCACCCAGTTCAAATTCACGGGCGATTTCCGCCAGCGTGTTGCCGCGAACCAGCGTGGCACGCATGCGGCTCATGTCACCTTCGTCTACGCGCGGAAAACGATGATACAGCGCGTTGGCAATGACATAACTTAAAATGGAATCACCCAGAAACTCGAGGCGCTCATTATGCTTACTGCTGGCGCTGCGATGGGTTAAAGCCTGCTGTAACAGATCCTGATGTTGAAAAGTGTAGCCCAGCTTGCGTTGAAGCCGATTAATTACGATGGGGTTCATGCTTTACCAATAGATGAATGCGTCAATAATGCAGCACACGAAACCGACCTGAGAAAGCCAACGCGGTTTCGTGTGCCGTGGATCCCTTACGGGTACCAACCTAAAACTTCGGGGGGATATTCTATACGCAACGACAGGGGATGTCGTTAGCTGAGAGGCATTTATATAGGAAATAATTCATGTCGCCACGCTTAACGTGACGACATGAATCAAAGGTCAGGGATTAATGAATTCCACCGATGCGGCTTAAGCGTACGCCGGTCGGCCATTCGCCTTCCTGTTTTTCAAAGCTCATCCAGATGCCAACGGCTTTACCCACCAGGTTTGCTTCCGGGACAAAGCCCCAGTAGCGGCTGTCGGCGCTGTTGTCACGGTTGTCGCCCATCATGAAGTAATGGCCCGGCGGAACGATCCAGGTCGCCAGCTGCTGGCCCTGCTGCTGGTAGTACATCCCCAGCTGATCCTGTGCGATCGGCACGGTCAGGATACGGTGAGTCACCTCACCCAGCGTTTCGTTACGCCCGGACAGACGTACGCCATTATCTTTGCTCTCGCCCTGAGGCAGCTGCCAAAAACCGCTGGTTGCTTCAGCACCATTACGACGAGCGAAGGTCTGAACGAAGTCGCTCGGCTCAACGTTGGAGTAGGTCACCGGCAGCGCATTGCCACAGGCCTGACCGGAGCTACAGTTTGGCTGAATGGTCACTTCTTTCGCAATCGGATCGTAGCTGACTTTGTCGCCCGGCAGGCCGACGGTGCGCTTAATATAATCCAGGCGCGGATCTTCAGGATATTTGAAGACCACAATATCGCCACGCTTCGGATGACCGGTTTCAATTAACGTTTTCTGGTAAACAGGATCTTTAATGCCGTAGGCAAACTTCTCCACCAGAATAAAGTCGCCGATCAGCAGCGTCGGCATCATTGAACCAGACGGGATCTGGAAAGGTTCATAAATAAACGAGCGCACCACCAGCACAATCGCCAGCACCGGGAAAACGGAGGCACCGGTTTCCAGCCAGCCCGGTTTCGGGCCAACTTTTTTCAGCGTCTTTTTATCCAGGGTATCACCCGCTGCAACCTGCGCAGCGGCCTGACGTTCACGGCGTTTTGGTGCAAAGATGAACTTATCCAGGCACCACAAAACCCCGGTCACCAGGGTCGCAATGACCAGGATCAGGGCAAACATGTTCGCCATGCCAACTCCTTATTGGTTATTTACCGTCTTTACCGACATGCAAAATGGCAAGGAAAGCTTCCTGCGGCAGCTCAACGTTACCCACCTGCTTCATGCGCTTTTTACCTTCTTTCTGCTTCTGCAGCAGCTTTTTCTTACGGCTGACGTCACCGCCATAGCACTTAGCCAGAACGTTTTTACGCAGCTGTTTCACGGTGGAACGGGCAATAATGTGGTTGCCGATTGCCGCCTGAATCGCGATATCAAACTGCTGGCGTGGGATCAGCTCTTTCATCTTCTCAACCAGCTCACGACCGCGGTACGGAGCGTTGTCGTTGTGGGTGATCAGCGCCAGTGCATCTACACGCTCGCCGTTGATCAGCACGTCGACGCGCACCATGTTGGAGGCCTGGAAACGCTTGAAGTTGTAATCCAGCGACGCGTAGCCGCGAGAGGTGGACTTCAGACGGTCGAAGAAGTCGAGGACCACTTCCGCCATTGGGATTTCATAAGTCAGAGCGACCTGGTTGCCGTGATAAACCATGTTGGTTTGCACGCCACGCTTCTCGATACACAGCGTGATCACGTTGCCGAGGAACTCCTGCGGCAGCAGCATGTGACATTCGGCGATAGGCTCACGCAGCTCCTGGATGTTGTTGAGCGGCGGCAGCTTGGACGGGCTGTCGACGTAAATAACTTCTTTATTGGTGGTCTGCACTTCATACACTACCGTCGGTGCGGTGGTGATGAGATCCAGATCGTATTCACGCTCCAGACGCTCCTGGATGATTTCCATGTGCAGCAGGCCGAGGAAACCACAGCGGAAGCCGAAGCCCAGCGCCGTTGAGCTTTCTGGCTCATAGAACAGGGAGGCGTCGTTGAGGCTCAGCTTGCCAAGCGCATCGCGGAAGTTTTCATAGTCGTCAGAGCTGACCGGGAACAGACCCGCGTAAACCTGAGGTTTAACTTTCTTGAAGCCCGGGAGAGCTTTGTCAGCCGGATTACGGGACAGCGTCAGGGTATCGCCCACCGGCGCGCCGAGGATGTCTTTAATGGCACAAACCAGCCAGCCTACCTCGCCGCATTTCAGTTCTGTGCGGTCAACCTGTTTCGGCGTGAAGATGCCCAGACGGTCAGCGTTATAGACCTGCCCGGTACTCATCACCTTAATCTTGTCGCCTTTGCGCATTGTGCCGTTCTTGATACGAACCAGAGACACAACGCCCAGATAGTTATCGAACCAGGAGTCGATAATCAGCGCCTGCAGTGGGGCCTCAGGATCGCCTTCCGGAGGCGGAATATCGCGAACCAGACGTTCTAACACATCAGGAACGCCGACGCCGGTTTTTGCCGAGCAGCGCACGGCATCCGTTGCATCAATCCCTACGATATCTTCAATTTCTTCCGCCACGCGCTCCGGATCGGCCGCAGGGAGGTCGATTTTGTTCAGAACTGGCACCACTTCCAGATCCATTTCCATCGCGGTATAGCAGTTCGCCAGGGTCTGCGCTTCTACGCCCTGCCCGGCATCAACAACCAGCAGCGCACCTTCACAGGCAGCCAGAGAACGCGACACTTCATAGGAGAAGTCTACGTGGCCCGGGGTGTCGATAAAGTTAAGCTGGTAGGTTTCGCCGTCGGTCGCTTTGTAATCCAGGGTCACGCTCTGCGCTTTAATGGTAATGCCGCGTTCACGCTCCAGATCCATGGAATCGAGAACCTGCGCCGCCATTTCACGATCGGAAAGACCACCGCAAATCTGAATGATACGGTCGGACAGCGTGGATTTACCGTGGTCGATGTGAGCAATGATGGAGAAATTTCTTATGTTCTTCATATGTATGTGTTTTTCAATTCGCTATGCTGATAATTTTTTCTTGATGGACACAGCGGTGGACACTCCACAGTAACTACCCCATCAACGACTGGCGTGCATATTACACTGTAGCGCCGAAATCGTCAGCATACGATCTGTTGATTAACATGTGATGTTACATCACAGGTGTATCATCGGCACTGTCTGTCCTGGCATCGCCGATCACATACTTCACTGCGGAACGGCCCTGAGATTATGCAAACGACAAGCGAAATGTCGCTCAGCGTCGTTCCATTTCTATAACCAAACTGGCGCTGAAGAAACGGCATGCCGCATAAACTTGAGAAGTTGCATTGAAGTGAAGTAATATGGTTTTTATTAATTTATTACAAAAGATAAATGACATGCAAGATACTTATATCCAGTTGTTATTTATAATAACAACCATGTTTCTAACGGCAGTATTATTTTCCACTAAACTATTTATTTTTATTGACTCAAACACAAAATCAAAGAGAAACAACGGGCTTGATGGACTACGATTCTTCCTAGCCTCTTTTGTAATATTCCACCACATGGACTTCTATCGTAATTTTTTCGATAACGGTTCATGGGTATCACATAACACATTATTTATTTATATGGGAAGGGTTGGGGTTGCCGTTTTCTTTATGATTACAGCATATTTATTTTGGGGTAAAATTAGAGAAAAAAATTCCGTTGACTGGATCTCTTTATATAAAGAACGTTTTTTCCGAATCGCTCCCCTTAGTTTTTTTGTGAGCATACTAGCCGTATTTATTATTTTCCTATCAAAAGGCACCCCATTAATAACAAAATCAGAATTAGCAAATTTTGCTTCGTGGTTTGATGCAGGTATATTTGACAGAAAACAACCAATAAATAATTTCGGCGCATCACGCATTGTTATTGCCGGTGTAACTTGGACACTACGTTGGGAGTGGATGTTTTACTTTACTCTTCCCGCCCTGTTCATGCTTAGAAAAGTTAAGTACGAGGCATCTATAACCTTGTTTATTGGAAGCCTGTTCCTGCTTGGCAGTTATACCAATGTGAGTTACATTTGGTCTTTCTTTTTTTCAGGAGTATTGGCGAAAGAGTTGGAGGATAAAATTGAAATTACTCAAAGAACTCTAAACCTTTCTTTTTTAGCTATTGCTGCGCTGTTCTACCTAGTAGAGCCAGCGCCTAACAGTGATGCCTTTACTGTTTTCATTTTCATCATGTTCTTTATGGTTATTAAAGGGTTCTCTTTCTTTGGTGTGCTTAATACCACTGGCGTTATGAGATTAGGTCACATTAGCTACAGTTTATATTTAACACAAGGACTGGTGCTCTATGTTGTATATTACTCACTACATAACAAAATGCATGGAGTTAATCTTTACATCGTATTGCTGTCAGCATTTATGATGATAGCATGTCTATCATCAATCACATATAAACTAATTGAACGTCCATTTATCACATTTGGAAAGAGATAATATCGGTGGTGATTTTCAACCACCACCGCATAATACTTACACAGGCTTTTCAGGCCATGTTACGTATGGAGCTTTAGAAGTATCAACCCGGTTAACCATTACCCTGTATTTTTTCCATGCTGCGAGCATTACCGTTTCATCTTCGGTAGCAATTTCCAGTTCAGCAGCATCCTGTAGCGGAGAGATCGACAGGGTAGCTTCTGCCAGTAGGATAGCCTTTGTTTGTTCCGCTTCTGCCACTGCTTCAACCTTGGATTCTTCAGAAGGTGTCGGCGGATAAAAAGTTCTGCCATCGTACGTGCCGCCGATAATGCAATCACTTTCGTTTTCGCATAAAACCACCGATACCCCTTCAGGAGGCTGCCACTCTGTTTCGCCATCCCACAGAACCGTATTAATAATAACCCCAGATGGGTCAATAACTGCGAAGATGCTCATTATGAATACTCCCAAACGATGACAACACCTTTGGCTCCGTTCCCGCCTGCGTAAGCGATATCCGTCCCGCTATCAGACCAACTTTTTGAGCCAGCCCCACCAGACCCATAGGCAGTAGCAGTCGCACCAGCTCCGGAAGAAGATGCTGCCCCTCCTCCAGCTCCGAAAAACGAGCGCCCCCCCATCCCCGAGATAGCTCCTAAGGTGTAAGCGGCAGCTAAGCGTAAGCCAATGACATAGGATCCTTGATAGCCACTTGATACAATATTTCCTCCACTTACTGTTGGTGGCGCAGGCTGGGATGTAGATTCGATCCCAATGATGGATGCGGCCGCGCCAGGAGACATTCTTGCCCCACCATACCCCCCACTAGCTGACATTAAACTGCCAAAGGAAGTTGTGCCGCCGCCACCTCCGGAGCTCCCAGAAACCCCCACACCGCCAGCCCCAATAGTCACGCTGTAACTGGAAGATAAATTAGTGAAAATTCCTTTTCCGTAACATCCTTCTGCCCCCCCTGCGCCAATGCTCGCATTCCCGGAAGTAGTTGCCGAGCTCCCGCCGCCTGCGCCGCCGCCGCCCTGGCATTCAACGATGATTGTTTTTGTTCCAGGCGATGGGGTGTAAGTTCCGCTGGAGGTAATCACTTTAACGTTAAGGAGGTTGCCTGCGCTGGACACTACCCCCCATTTGCTCGAAGGAGGGGTGTCTGTATTGGCATCAACCAGAGACTGGTAAACGACGCCACCAAGTAACGCAATAGCACCTTTACCATAGGAATATGGAACGCCGCCATTGTCGTCTGCTGTAATGAACTGGCCAACACCGCCCACCTGAATTTCACCAATTGCAGACGTAATCAGGTTGAACAGTCCGTTCATCTTTTCGCGTTCGATTCGCTTGGCGCTCGGGTCTGTTGCCGGGTCAAGTGAATACGCCTGGCCGTAACCCTGCGTCATATTCACACCGCCGCCTGCGTCAGTTTCAGGCACGGCTGTTTTATCCCCTGAGTCAGCAAAGGGGATTCGGATAAGAGAGGTCATATTAATTCCCGAATTGTGATTTTGGTTGGTCGAAGTTCAGGCCGTAGTTAGCAAACCCGAAGGATTCTCGAGGCTTAATCAGGTGGTTAATCTTCACGCCTGACGGGCGCGGGATCAGGTCGAATTCTTGCAGGAGTGTCATCATCAAGTCCGGCAGCACTTTCTGATAGACCACGGTGATCGTCATGTCGTGTCCGTCGAGCGCGTAAACATCGCTGCCGAACACATCGCTGAGCGCATGATTTATCGATGGCATAGAACCATCAGAGGTGATCTGCCACCAGCGCATCCTGAGCAGCTTTCTCTTCTGCTCCACGCTCAGCCTGTTCACCGTGTCGGCATCTGTGGCAAAGTTGCTGATGCCGAAGTTCAGGCCGTAATTGGCAAACCCGAAGGCCGGGTAGTCAGAGGGGCTGGCGCCGGAGACGGAATAAAGCGGGAGGTCGAGAATTATCGACCAGACGTTAAGCCCGAAATCATTGGCGGTGAGCAGATTGAACACATCCCGCTCCCAGTCCTCCCAGAACGCCTGTTGATTTTTGCTGTACCACTCCTGTTTGAGGCTGAGGAGATTTATCAGGTTTGGGACCTGGTCATACTCCCATTTGACGACCTTCATAAGGTCGACGCTGAAATCAAATTGCTGGATTTTCATGTCGTCACCACAATGATGTCGTCCTCCTGAATGGTGGCTTTCTCATTCAGGCCGATCGCAATATCATCCTTTGACCAGGTAGGGGTGGCCGACTTCAGGGAGATTTCCACGCTCTTAATGAAGATTTGTGGTGATGCCGTGTTAGCCGCGGCAGCCAGCTCGAACGGCGACACGTCTTCGCCCAGCACAAATCCCGCCTCGCCATTCTCCAGCAGGCCGTCGGCATACTGCATCACCGTGTCTTTGATGATAGATGCCGGGTCGCCTGTTCCTGTTCCTGTTCCCTTCGCCAGCACCGTGAAGCGGGCCATTACGGGCACAGCCGTTGGCCGGTCGAACAGCACAGCGCTTTCCTGCCCTGACCACGGATCGGTAACAGTGACACTTTGCGCGCCATTCCAGGCTGCGCCACCCGTCTTCGACGAATACAACTCATTGGCAATGTCCTGGTCCAGACCGCCGTCGACACATACCCAGACGGAGTGGCCGACCAGATAAATATCATCGATGGTCTGCGGCAGCGCGTCGGTATTCTCGCGAAACGAGAGAGACTTGACGCCTTCTACCGCCCGGACGTTTGAGTAGACTGCTTCGGAGACTGAGCGCCCCTGAAGCGCCAGCGTTTCCCGACGCTCTTTTCTGGCCGATAAGTCAGTCTGCTCTTCCGCACCCAGCGTACCGGCAATGGCATTATCCGACGTTTCCCAGCCTACGGCGGTATATCCCGCCACTGGCTCCGTCAGCGCGTGCGCCGGGCATGCAACAGGGCCAGACTCCAGCGCCTGAAAATCTCCTTTACCACCGCCAGCATTATCCAGCACGACAGTCGTCAACAACTGAAAGAGATCACCAGCAACTGTCGCACGCCGGGAGCCGGAGGGAATGACGATTCCCGGGACTCCAGCAAGAGCCACACCATCAACAAGCGTGTAAGTTGCTTGCCGCCGCTTGCCACCGGTCAGCGCCCAGATATCGTCAAGAAACACACCGCCGGCATAGTTCGGGTTTATCTGGTTCGCTACAGCAGCGTTATTGGCCGCCACTTCCGATCGAACAGCGACATCGCTGGCGATGACGGTTCCCTGTGGCGTATCTGGAGTGACGTCGAGATCCTCGCCAAACGTCGATTTCCATTCGCTCTCGGTATCAGAGAGAATTTTTGACGTGTCAGGAACGATTATCCCCTGGGGGGAAAGATATTCATAAGTTGCCACTCACCTTCTCCGTTCCGTAAATGGTTTTGATTTCTGCGGAATACTTCAGGTTGTCGCCGTCAGGCTGGAATGTGACACTCCCGACACCGGTTACGCCCGGCACCGTCAACAGTGCTTTGCGGAGGTACATGTCATAGATACTGGTGTTGGAAGTCGCATCGAGTGACAGCTGCTTGAACGGTATTCCGCGCGACTGCGCATAGGGCAGCTCGCCCAGGATGGTGCGGGACACGTGTTCACATGTCTGTTTTACAGCCTCGAGATCAGTGGCCATAGCCAGGTTGCCATCGCGGCCGAGGTAAATGTCGTAGTTGCCATTAGTGGCGAATGTCTTCATGGATTCTTCGCAGGTCCGACGTTCCCGCCCTCCGGATTCGAATGATCATGACCGATAAGCTTCAGCGTGCCATCGGTAAACTGCGGTGCCTGTATTGGCTTATTGGACTGCACGCCGGCGTCGGTGATGGAGACCACCGTTGAGCCAGCCGTCAGGACGATACTGCCAGGCTTCACGGCAACCGATGTTGTTCCGTCCATGGTTTGCAGCGTCGCCGCTGCGCCATCCGAGACAACGAAATCCTTCATGACGTCAGGAACAAATACCCCGTCCTCAAAACAATGAAGCCGGGCTGTATTGCCCGGCTCCGCTTCGTAGGACTGAAGGAATAGTGACATGTCACGGTCACTGGCTTTTATCCAGCCGAGGTCCCCGGGCTTTAACGGGAACGTCAGGCACATGCCGCCGCCGCCCATTACCAGCGCGGGAACTTCCGCCGGGGCCGTCAGAGGGTTCATGGAGCCGTCGGTCATCGTGACGCGGTAGAGGATTTCGATTTGCGCACGGTTGCGAGTGCGGTCGTAGGAAACAATGCGCGCCGGCAGCATATCGTCAACATCGAGCAAGAATTTGCGCAGAACAAGATCCATTGCGCCTGACAGGTCATTATCCTGCCCGGGCCTGCGGCTAGGTGCTGGATTTGGCATTTGCTTTCTTCTGCGCCTCCCGCTGCTCTGTTATGGATTTGATGTTGTCGTTATTGCAGGACAGATCGGCGTACCAGTCATTTTCGTGAGTAGCCAGGCTGATCGCCATGTTGTAAATGACGTACTGGCCGTTCACCGATTTGTTCACGTCTGAGCGGATTTCAATCTGCTGGCCCAGCTTAATCGACGGGTCAAACAGCATGCGCACCTTCACGCCTTTGTCGTCTGGTGCCGGGTTTCCGACCATGCCGGTATCCTTGGAAATCAGCCTGACTTCCCCCTTCATGCCTTTGCCGTAATCCTTCACCACCAGGAAGTCATCATCGATAAAGCAATCGACGTCACCGACCTGTTCCAGTTTCTTTATCTGCTGGGCCGTGGAACCGTTGTAAACGTAGTTGGCAACCGTCTTGTCTTTGGCCTCAAAGCGCAGCGCCAGGGCGTAATCAGAGGCGACGTGCTTACACAGTTCAGACAGCTGGATGGTCTTGGGCGACGACCGGGACGTCCATTTGTACTTTGCGCCGTCCTGCGTCAGGGCCTTCATCGTCAGTTTGCGATCTGGCGGCATGCTGGGGTCAGCCTGCACAACGTCGCCGTTATAGATGTTCTCTACCCCGGTCGCCTGCCGGCCAGCACGAATTGAGATCAGCTTTGGCTTCTGGCTCGGGTTCCAGGGTGAAGTTTCAGTGACGAGATAATCGATGGTGTCCAGCAGCAGATTATCGATTTCAACGCTGCAGGAGTTCTGCTTTGTGTCGGTCGATTTGTTGATCTTCACGGCTATTGCCGCACCGCGGTAGAACTGCATCTCGCCGTTAACCTCAATGCCCACTTCGAGGACGCGACCATCAAGCATTGTCGATCTCCTCGTTCGTCACCCACACCAGAACGTTTGAGCCCTCAAATCCGGTGTAGTAAGGCAGTTCGTCGTTATCCGTCAGCAGAAAGAAATTACCGTCATTGAGATAGCGGGAAGGGATAATTGGCATGCCCGCGACAGCGCGCCGGTTGCTGATTATCGTCTCGCCATCGCGAATGACCGACACGGCCATGATGCCGTTACACTCCTTCAAACTGAGCTCGTAGAGAGAGCCCTCCAGCACCACAGACAGCGATTGCCGGGGATAAACCTTCAATGGGATCTGCTTCATCAGAACCACCCCGCCATATCTTTCAGCACCGAGCTTGATTTCGACTGCGTGGCCGCCGTAGCGTCCGAAGTGCTTTTCTGTCCCTGCTTCACGGTGTCCGCATCAGGTTTGGCTGTGCCGCCGGTCTTCGCCGACTTGGACGAAACAGCCACCTCTTTGGCTGGCATCGTCTCGATCGTCGCAGTAAACCAGACAACTTCTTTCAGTGTCAGCGTGACCGCCACAGTGTCGCCGAGGTCACGCCCAACGCCCGGAAGCGGGAAGGAACAATCTGATCAATCACGCCGCCGCCATCAGTACCGGAATCGCCAACACTTTCGGCATAGAGATAGAACACGTCCGCACCGCCGTTGGCGTCATTCAGCTCAATCGCTGATTTAACCGTCACGTTCGCATAGTTCTCTTTCAGCCAGTCATACGGCGTTTCGCCCAGGTCGTTCGGGGTGGAAAGGTAATCCACCTTGTCAGAGGCTACCGAGAGGATGATCGGCGTCGATGTCGGGTCAATAACTTCTTTCGACTTGGTACGAAGTGCCGACAGGCCGGTAAGCAAATCACGCACAATTTCTGCGTAGGTCTTCTTATCCCAGGTTGCCCCCGCCGCGCCTGCAGACACAGTGATGTATGCGGGGAGGTTTGGATCGTTCAGGTAGCCGTAGATAGGATAGGACGTTGCCCCGTTGTAGCCATAAAACGCCACGCGGTTACGGGAGATTTCCAGTGCCAGCGATGCTGCATTACGTTTGGTAGCGGAGGAATCAACGCCAATACGGCCAGAACGCAGACCTTCGAGTTCACCAACCTGAATACCTTCTTCGAAGCGGATAACGCCGCGCTTTTCGTAGGTCAGGTTCCAGCTCGACAGCGGAATGTTGCCATAGTCGGTGTAAGGCTGGGCCACGCCAACCAGTTCCAGAATTTCCTGGATAACCTCCTCATCTTCCCACGCACCGGCAGTTACGACACCCATCAGTTCATCAGCCTTGCGGGCCGCAGTGATAACCTGCACCTGGCCAGGAAGCCAGCTTTGCAGAAACTGCATGTACGGGCTGTTACCCTGAGATGCGTTAACGGTCAGGCCTGGAATACTTACCGCTGCATCCATGCCATACGCCTGCGCGTAGGACTGTGCGGCAAAGTCAGAGATATGGATCCCGACTTTTGCAAGCGAGCGGACATTATCAGCTGAGTCCATCGCAATGCCCCGCAGCTTGCTTTTCAGCAATGCGGCAGCAGCCGGGGAGAGGCGCTTATGCACCGTTGAAATTTTTTGAGCCATTCTTGAGTTCCCTCAATTAGATAAGCAGCAGGAGGACCAGAAGCCCACCAGCGATTAAGGCGTTTCGGCAGCAGGAGCCGGGACAGGGAGTTGCTGAAGCGCAACGATTGCAATGCCGGTATTCACGTTGTAACGAACAACGCGAGAGCCGGGGATCAGCGTTGAGCTGGCTGGAGCCGTAGAGGCGGGCGCGGCAACCAACGTACCATCAGCTTTATAAGCAATGGCATCACCTACCGCCGCTGCGGTGGTCAGTTCCATCCACATGCCCGGTGTTTGTGATGTGGCTTCGAGCTGCGCACCCGCTTCAATACCAGGAGCGTTGCCACCCAGCGCGGAATACGCCACCCATTGTTTCGGAGAGGACAGGATCCCGATGAAAACGCCATCGCCACCAATCGACACGACACCGTTTTCCCCTGCTGCCTGCGTCAGCGCTACCGCACCAAATGGCGCGCGCTGACCGGGCGTCCCGTTGAATACCGTTTTAAGCTGTACCGGCTCAGCACGAACATCACCGGCCAGCGCCTGCTCGCCAGGAATGCCCCAGGCCATATCGTCGGCCACAGAAGTTTGAAAGGTCATGGTTGCCCCTTAAAGATCGTCAATTACGGATGAGACGGCATTGGCTTTGGTCGGCGCTGCGTCCTGTCCAAATGCCACGATGGTTGATGTCTGAGCGGCTTTCACTGCCAGCGCAGCGTTCAGGGCGGAGACTTCATGCCCGGCAGCCACATCTTTGATACCCAGCTTTTTGAGCCCGTATTTGGCGACCGCTACGGTATCCATGGAATCGCACGCAAACGCACCGACAAACGGCGTGAGGCGCGCAGCCAGCTCATTACGCTTGCCGAGTTCTTTCAGCAGCGCACCGGTATCCTGTGCTTTCACCTGGCGGGTAAGCGTTCTCTGGTAATTTTGGTCATGGTTAGTCCTCAGTAGATAAAATCAACAGTGAATTCATGGCCGCACTCAGGGCATGCTGTTTCATAATCACGGGTAGCCACAGTGTCTGTCTCGCATGCCTGGACATTTGCGGCGCTGTCTACCAATTCATGGCGCAAATCAAAAGCGTGCTTACATTGCGGGCATTGCGTATCTAAAGACAGGCTCCATTCGGCAGTTGTGTCAGCCATATCACTCATCTCCCTTAAATTTCGAATGCCAGTTGAGGCATAAAACGGTCCCGGTCAGCGTCATAGTTGAGTGCGCTGGCGCTGTTTATCGACTCGATACGCTCAACGAGAACGGCAGCACGGGTTTCTTTGCTTGCCGGCGCGTATGCCGATTTCTGCCATGCCTTATCGATGCCAATATTTCTGGCGACGTTTGTGCTGTCAGCTGACGACAACGGAATGTGCCGGAAGATGTCAGCGTTGAGCATGCGCAGGCCGTGAAGTTTGCAAACCGGGTAGCCGTTCTCGTCCACAATATGCCGGATTAAGTCTCTGAGTCGTGCCACACAGCGACGTGGCCGCTTTGCGTCATACTCACCCATCGAGCCGATACATACGCGGGGGAACTCAGTGCACAGCCTGATGAAGCGCTCATCCGGTTCGTTCATGTGCCATACCGGCGCGCCAACAAACTTCCCGTGTGGCCATTCATCTATCAGCGCGTCGTTCTCTTCACTGGTGCCGCCGATGACGTCAGGAATAACCGCAAATGCAAAACGCGGATGATTACTCCAGCGGGCGACAAAATCGTAATACTCTGCCCAGTTAACAACACGCTGTTTTGTCCAGAAGCTGAACGCTCCGTTATCAAGCGCAAAAGACTGGGTGACTTCCGAGGCCAGGTTGAGTTGCCCGGGGTTTGCGAACGAGATGAATGCGTGTCGTCCTTTCCACGCTTTCAGTGCGCATGTGTCAGGAGTGATTGGCCCACCGTGGAAGTGGATCATCACTCATCTCCCTTCTGTAGGCTGATGCCAGCCGCGCGAAGAGCGTCTGAACAGGCCTCAATCGCTTTGTTCCATATCTCCGTTTCATTCCACAGCACGCTACCAGCGTATTCCGCCGGGCAGAATTTTGAGGGTGGCAGTGCAATCGGCAATATCTTTCCTGCCCCTTTCTGCTTCTCCAGCAGCAGCGCCTGCTCTGCTGATTCGGCGCGTTTCTTCAGTGCGACGATAGCCGCGAGAACAGAGTCGTTATCGTCCTGGCATTCGAGCGCTTCGGCGTAATCTGTCTGGATAGCGTCAGCGCCTTTCAGCAGCATTCTCTGCTCAGCAATGCGCTTATCTCTGGCCTCCAGCGCATCCATCAGCACCAGAATGGTTACAGGGTCAGCGGCTGCAATAAACTCGGCGTCTCGCTTCAGCGCGTGCTGTGCAACTGCTTCAACGCCGTTTTTAACTTCATACCCGCGAGCGCCTTTATGCGGCTTGTAAGCCTGCCACTTACCCCATGCGGCCTGAGCCAATTCCCGCAGCTCTGCAATCTGTTCTGGCGTCAGTTGTGAAGTCATGCTGTTGCTCCTTTCACGCGTTTGAATTCGATAACCCAAACCCATGGGTTGTCCTTCCAACCTTCCTCGCCGTAGATTGATTCCCACAGCTGCGCAAAGTTGTCATATGGAGTCCAGACTTCCCCGCCGCTGTCCGGGTCAGAGTATGTTGGCCGCCATCCGGTCAACTCCATGCCTTCAGCCTGTGCATCTTCCTGGCTGATACTGTTCAGCCTTTCCACCCGCACGTCGGTGATTTCCAGCGTGATACGGCTGGCCCAGCGCGGCATGTGGATGGATGGTTTCCAACATGACCGACCATCAACACAACCGTCATCATCTCCCCATGTAAAGTCACCGTCAGTAGCGTAGATAGCATGTCCTGAGTAATAACCATTGCCGAATGGCTGCTCATGCACTGCCTTTGCCGGGCGATCTGGGACGTAATCAATCATCAGGCCACCGTCATTAAATGAGTGGCTCACAACAGACCACGTTTCGCGCACCCAGATGCGATCGCCTACTTCACCAAACGGACATGGATACCAGTAATCGCCGCCATCGTTGTGCTCACGCCACGGCCAACGGGAACCATCATCCCTCTCGCCTATATCCATACAGTCAGATTTCATCGGCCGCCGCGTCTGTGTTTTCCGCCCGTCTAGCAAAGCCCGGACCATTTCAGCGTTAAAAATCATTCCGCGCTCTTTCACTGGCCCACCTCCCGCAGCTGCTCTTCCCAATCTTTCAGCGACTTTTCCGCATAATCACCAGACAGACCATCATCTGCAGGCTCCGGTGAATCTGCCAACTCAGCCTTTGTGTCCAGAATCATGCGCACAACGTCACCAACTTCTTTCATCGGTTTGTCGATGAAACCGTGATTGAACGCAGCAGCGCAGCGACCAGCGGCATAGTTAATGCCTTCTGCGCGGTACTGAGCTTTCATCTCTGCAACGAAGCGGTCGGTGGCCGGGGTTTCTGGTTTCTCAGTTGCGGCGTCAACAGGTTCAACGTAGTGAGGGCCGTAAACGTAACATTCGTCATCGATGAACTTATTCAGCCCCACATTCTCCACCGCCAGCGCATCTGCCCGTGCGCACTGTACATCCAGCTGCATAGCCAGTTCGCGCACCAGCGCGGCAGACTCAGCGCAATGCAGTTCTTTAACCAGTGCATGACCGGCAACCACGAGCTCTTTGGTTTTGCTCATCAGAAATCCCTCTTTTTGTTTGGTCTAGCATCATTTGCGCGGCGCTTCTGCTCAGCAGCCGCCTGGTCGCAGTCGTAAATCGCACCGTTGCGCTGATCGCAATAAACAACGCCTGTCGGGCCATGCCGGTTAAGCCGCAGAAGTAACTCGGTTTCGCTCTGGTTCGCGTTCTCGTCGTAAGCGCCTTCGCGGTAAATGCCGATCCAGTAATCGCAATCCTGCTCGATCTGCCCGGTATCGCGGGAATCGCTCGGCATCGGACGTTTGTTGGTACGCTTCTCCAGATCGCGGTTCAGCTGGGTAAGCAACACCACGATGCAGTTCAGTTCCTTCGCCAGATTCTTCAGCCCCTTCGTGATAATCCCGTAGGCCAGGTCGTTGCGGTTGAAGCCGCCAGCGTCGCATGGGAGTCGCAGGGATGGCAACCAGCATGGTTTGCTGAGATTGAAGCGTTTCCGTCTGCTGTCCTGGCTCATCACTGGCCGCAGGTGGCGAACCTCGGCGACATGACAAAAATCGCCGCTGCGGTGCGAACTGGTGATATTGCGGCACCAGATGTGCTGGTGGGCGGCACGCCGTGTCAGGCTTTCAGTATTGCTGGCCTGCGCAATGGTCTGGACGACGAGCGCGGACAGTTAACCCTTTCTTACGTGGAATTAGCGAATGCAATCGACGACAAACGCCGCGAGCGCGGAGAAGATGAAGCGATCATCGTCTGGGAAAACGTCCCGGGCGTCCTCAGCAGCAAAGACAACGCCTTTGGTTGCTTTTTGGCAGGACTTGCCGGAGAAAGCAGCGAGTTGCAGCCACCAGGGGGAAAATGGACGCACGCAGGTTGTGTGTCTGGACCACAAAGGATTATCGCCTGGCGCGTGCTTGATGCTCAATTTTTCGGAGTGGCCCAACGCCGCCGCCGTGTGTTCGTTGTCGCAAGTTCTCGAAAAGACTTCGATCCCACAGCGGTACTTTTTGAGCTCAACAGCGTGCGCCGGGATACTCCGCCGCGCCGAGAAACGCAACCGGAAATTGCCAGCTATGCTGGAAAACGCTCTGATGGCGGTAGTCACTGGGACAATCCAGCAAATCCACACCCAACCCTGAACCAGTCCAACAATATTGGTGGTATTGGCGCCAGCAATCAGGAAATTTTCAGCCAGCGCGGATCTGGACTTGTATCAGACGCTTATTCCGATATTTCCCGCACATTGTTGGCGAAAGAAAACGACAGCACCGCAGAAGATTTGGACACCTACGTTTTGTCGTATGGCGGAGGCAATACTGGCGGAAGTATCGACGTAGCAACCGCATGCACCGCCCACGGTGTGAGAATCGACTTTGACACAGAGACCTTCGCTGTCCATGGCACGCAAGATCCTGACACTAATCACGAGTTGGCTCATACGTTGGGACGTAATCATGGTCAGGAAAACGCCGTGTGTTATGGGTTTAAACCCGGTCAGGGCAGTAAAGCCGGTGGCATTGGTTGGGCTGAAGAAAAAGCCCCTACGCTGACTTCAGCACAATCAGGCACCAATTTGGCCCCAGCCATTGCTTTCGCGGAGAACAGTCGTGGTGAGATTCGTTTGCAGGGCGGCGACGGGCAAATAGCAGGCCCTCTATCCACTGGCGGAGGTAAACCAGGACAAGGCTTCCCGGCAATAGCTTTCAGCTACAAAGACCATGGCGCTGATGCGACCGTGGATATGTCACCAACGCTGAGAGCCGGTAATCACGATACCAGCCATGCAAACAGCGGTCAGCCGCCCGCTATTTGCATCCAGCACGCGTCTATTGGTCGCCACGATGCTGCTGGCCCTCAAGGTAAAGGCTATCAGGAAGACGTGGCCTTTACGCAGGATTCGCGTGCATCTGCTGACGTCGTTCAGTTTGGCATGCAGGTTCGCCGCCTAACGCCCGTTGAATGCGAGCGACTCCAGGGTTTTCCCGATAACCACACTCTGATTTCGTGGCGCGGAAAAGTCGCGGCTGATTGTCCGGACGGTCCACGTTACAAGGCGATCGGCAACAGCATGGCAGTACCGGTCATGCGCTGGATAGGCGAACGTATCGCCGCTGCGCTTCCAGTCGAAAAACCTACACCGCGCAACTGGCAGCGTCCGTTCCTGAAATGGGCTGGTGGCAAATATTCGCTGCTGCCGGAACTGGATCGCCTGATCCCCGCAGGTAAACGCCTCGTCGAGCCTTTCGTGGGTGGCGGCTCCGTGTTCCTTAACTCAGACAGGCACGAATGCTTTCTGCTGGCTGACGTTAACGCTGACCTGATTAACCTGTATCAGATGCTGGCGGTGGTCCCCGATTCGGTGATCTATGAGGCAATGAAGGCATTCAGACATCTGAATGATGCCGAAAACTACACGGTAATTCGTGAAGCATTCAACGCGCAGCGGCTGGATGCGGTCGAGCGCGCAGCAGCATTCCTTTACCTCAACCGGCACTGCTTCAACGGCCTGATCCGTTACAACCTGGATGGTTTTTTTAACGTCGGCTTTGGGAAATATAAAGCGCCATATTTCCCGGAAGAAGAGATCAAGGCATTTAAGCGGAAGGCTCGCGCATGCGTATTCATGAATGCAGGCTTCAGGCGCACGCTCGCGCTGGCAGGTGATGGTGACGTCGTTTACTGCGATCCGCCTTATGAACCGCTTCCCGGCACCGCTGGTTTCACTAACTACGCGGCTGGTGGGTTCTCATGGGATAGCCAGATAGAGCTTGTGGAAAGCTGTGTGGCAGCCCACCAGCGGGGGGCAAAAGTGGTAATCAGCAATTCTACCGCACCGCGAGTAATTGAACTTTACGAACAGCACGGCTTCACTCTGCACCGCGTCAGTGCTCGCCGGGCTATATCCAGCAAAGGCAGTACCCGCGAAACAGCGAGTGATGTCGTAGCCACTTTGGGAGTGCATTGATGATGAAGCTGATTAATCGCAGTAAGCAATCACCTATTGGTCGCCGGGCGTGCGCAGCCGCGCTGGCATCGCACCACGCGAAATACGGTGATTACGGCAGGCAAAAGCACAGGACCAATTACACCGTCGTTGTCGACGGGATAAAAGTCACTGTCGAGGTGGTTAACCGGGCCACCAGCTATGTCGCGACCGCAATGATCGGCGTTCGTAAACTTCGCAACCTGCCGGCGCAGGCGCACTGAACCAATTACGGCCCGCGAGGCCATCGAGGAAGATGATGAATAACGAACTTGAACTGATGAAAACTCGCGATATCTGCTCACAGCTGGGTATTACGCCAAGAACACTTGATCGCTATCGTAAACGCAAAAAGAGCGAAAATCCGTTTCCGGATCCTGACTGCGCTTATATGGGAGGCTCTAACAAGTGGCTGGCGAGTAAAGTTATCGAGTGGCAGAAAAAGGAGATGCGCCGTAAAACCCGCCTCCCCATGTCCCACTTGAACCTTGTTCGTGATGAGAAAGGCCGCCTTTGTCGCCCAACAGACGATAGTAGATAGTGGCACACGGGATCGGGAGTCACACGAATAAAAAACGCCCCGAGCAAGGGCGTTTAAATGTTCTGGATCCTGAACTCTTTGGCCTGCCGGGTCCACTCGGCAACCTGCCGCTGGTCTTCAATTAATACATGGGCCTTGTCGTTGCAGTAATCAATGACGTAGAAATGATGATCATTATCTCTGTCAACGAAATACGAATAAACAACATAGCTGTCGCTCGTCGAAGCCCATTGAACCAATAGACCATCACCATCTTCCCAGCAGCACCCTTCTTGCCAGATATGAACATGATGTAATTCTTCTGCGCGAGCTTCAACCGGCCGCTCCATTAGCTTATCTCGGCCAATTGTTTCTATGTGTGCAGGGTGTTCGAGCTGAATATGAATGGCAGGAGCGGGAATGTCATCATATTCAATACATTCCCGCTTATATTGTTCAAACTCTTCAATTGGAAGCTCAGTAACAGGAAACTGAGTAATGACATCAGTCAGTGCTTGCGATCGGCTTATTTTGAAACCCATGCGTTACGCTTCTCTTCCATTTTTTCGGCCAGCATGGCAGAAGCAGCACTCAGTCGTGCTTTGTACTCAGCAGAACGCCGCACCGTTTGGCGCTGTTTGTCACTGGTTCTTACTTCGCGTTTCTGTGTCATACCTTCCTCCATATCACCGTTGGTGATTTTAGAGTCAGTTTATAACCGCAGTTATACTGGGTCAACATCATAGTGTCTTAAGATGTCCTAGGATGTCCTAAAATGACGCGATTTGTTTAACCGATTTGACGCGGCGTGAACTCCAGAACATCGGGCTCGATGATGCTCATCAGTCGGGCCCACCATTTTCCGTATGCCTCCCTCATCTCTTCGATATAAGTGTGCTTGTCGTACACCGCCCACACGCCAGGCAATTTGTGGCCGAGCATCATCTCAGCAATGTGTGGTTCTGTCAGTTCAGAGAAGTTCGTTCGCGCGGTTCTGCGCAGATCATGAATGGTGAAGTGCGGAACCTGCTCTTTATAGGCCTTCAGCATGAACTTCACCAGGTTGCTGCTGATGCTCATGTGGAAGCCTTCGCTCATCGGCTTGTCTTCGTATTTTGAGAAAACGAAGCGGCCCGGCGCCAGCTCAATGGCCCGCCTGAGCATCGGGACCATTTCGGGGATGATAGGACGGATGATCGGCTTTTTGCTTTTCCTGCCTGTCTTGTGGTTTTCCCACGGCACAGTCCAGACACCTTCCTCAAAATCGAAATGCGCGCTTTCAGCCTGCCGGAGTTCGCCGACCCTGCACGCCCACAACAGCGACAACTTATAGAGGATCTTGTTACGCTCGATAAGGCGGGAATCCTCTATCGCGCGCCAGACAATCGCCAGCTCTTTCCGGTCCAGCGTTCGCTCGCCCATCTGTTTCTGGATGCCAAAGTCACGGCCCGACATCTCAGCCAGTGGGTTGACCTCCAGCAGCTGGCGTTTAACCGCCCAGGAATAACACTGCCGGCCATTGCTGATTACACGCCGGGTAATCTCGGTGTACCCCTGCGCCAACCGATCCAGAACAGTGAGCCAGTTGTGAAGCGTCAGCTGATGCGCCGGGTACTTCCCGAGCTTAGGGAAAACGTGTAGTTCGAACGTGCGGAGGATCTGCCCGGCCGTTTCTTTCTGAATGCAGACCATGGAGTGCCATTCGCGGAACAGTTCCTCGAATGTGTACTGGCTGTTAATTTTGGCTTTATCGAGGCTTTGCCTGACGCGCGGGTTTTCGCCACGGGCGAGAATCGCGGCCCACTTCGTCACTTCGTCTCGCGCAGCCTTGAGCCCAAACTCCGGGTAGCTGCCGATCGTCATTTTGTCCTGCTTACCCAGGAAGCGAAATCGGTAGAAAAAGGTAACGGCGCCCTTTTTGGAAATGCGCACCCACAGTCCATCCCGGTCTGCTTTCTCTTCAACTTTGTCGCGTTCGCGCCCTAGGCACGACTTTAGATAACTATCTGAAATAGCCATGATTTATCCCTGCGTGTGTCCATCAGAACGAGAGGTTCCGTGTCCATCATAGGATATGGACGCACTGGTGGACACAAAAACCATGACTTATGATGTCGTAGGTTGACTGTACATGCAACCAGTATTGTTTTCGTGAGAGCTTATTTGGTAGGGATCTTCAGGGGATTTTGTCGGAGGTTTGCGGAGGGTGACGAGGTGTCAATTATCGATGTGAGCGATGATCGAAAAGTTACGTATATTCTTCATAGTTAGAGTTAATTATGCCTTACGAATTCCTGGAGGCCGCGGGTCTGCGCCTGACGTTTTATCGTTCGAAAACGCCGCATTCTACACTACATCTCCGTCGCCAGGAAATGCTCTTCCGGCAAGCTTAGCGGTTAGCGTGGAGGAGATCCTGTTGGAGATGTAAATAAAGATAAAAGCCAGCGTAATTACTGGCTCAATTCAGAAGAGGATGCGTCTACTCGCAGCAGATCCGGCGGGAGGCCGACGCTGATAATCACCGGCTGCCAGGCTTCGCGGGAGGCGAGTTTTGGGGAGAGTCCACGGGCAACCAGAAAACCGCCCACGCCACCGAGAATGCCACCAGCAAACGCGGCAAGATCGCTGCTGAACAGCAGTTGGAATACCGCAGCCATAACAAACAATCCCAGTAACGGCGTCATGTAGACCAGCATGGCTGACGTCAGCAGGCTACCCTCGCTAATGCCAAGCTCCACTTTCTGGCCAACAACCAGAGGCGCTGCGCTTGGCACGGTGATGGTATGCTCCGTCTGCGGCCCTAATTTATTGAGCACGCGACTTCCGCATCCGGCACGCGAGGCGCAGCTGCTACAGGAAGATTTTACGTCACAGCTTACCTGAGCGAAGCCATCGCCCCAGGAGACTACCGTGACCCACTCTTTAATCATTGTGCTGCCTTGAATTTAATGCTGTCAGCTACGCGCTTTGCCGTTTGCGGCGGCAGTTCACCGACGATGGTAATTTCTGCGTTGTCGCGCACGGAGGTGCTGACCGTGCGACGCCCGGTGCGGAGCACCTGTTCAATGCTGTTGGCATTGGCACGGTTCACGTTGACTGAGAAACTGAACAGGCCGTCGGAATAGAGGCGTGATTCAACCGGGGTTTCGATCGTCGGCAACGATCGACGGCTGCCGGCTACCTCAACAAACCCTTGCGGAAGCCAGCCCGGCAACCAGTTAAAGTTGACTTTGTCTCCGGCGGGCACCGACAACAGCGGTGGCAGGTTGGCGTTAGCGAGCGTTTGCATATTACTGCTCACCTGCTGGCTGACGTTAAACGCCACGACGCGGAACTGTTCGAGCGTTTCGCCGTCTCTGTCCAGCAGGTCGACGCGCATCGGCAGCTTAGTTTCTGAATCCAGCCAGACAATATAGCTGTAACGGGTGCCGTCGCGGGCGACAACGCGGATCACCTCACACAGCCTGTCGGCAATGCGAGTACGGCCTACGGAGATAAAATCATAGTAGGGTGCAAGGCGCTTAAAGTCGGTATACACCAACGAAGGCAGTGAATCGACGATGTAATCGCCGTTCAGGGTAAAGGGATCGAGGCCTGGCTCGAAATAGCTGATTTCATTCCCACGCTGGACCACTTCCCGGCGTGGGCCGTCCATCTGCAGCAGCTGCGCCAGGGCCTGATTGTTCAGACGCGCGTGGCGGTAGCGTAGCGATTCTACGCCCTGCTTGTTGATGCTGACGAACGACAGCTCATAGTTGAGAGACTGGCTGGCCAGATTCATCTGCTGCAACAACGCCCCGGACGAAACATCAGCCGAGGCGTTGGCGGAGAAGAACAGGCTACCAGCCACAAGTGACATGGCACACCAAAATTGCTTCATTACTGCTGTTGCGTTCCTAACGTTTGATAACCTGGCACCTGAACAGCGGCTTGCTGAGTCTGTGCCTGTTCAAACTGCAACTGTTCGGAGTGCAGACGACGCTGTAATTCGTAGTCCTGCAGCATCGCATTAATACGACGACGCTGCTCCTGCACCTGCTGTTGCTGGCCGGAACCCACAGGAGCGCTGGCATCAGCCGGAACACCCAGGCTAACCGGGCTGGCTTTACCCATCATCGGCAGCGTATTGAACACTGGCGTTTCAGGTTGCTGAGTCGCATCCGATTGACCATTGTAGTGCTGAACCCCGACGATCACCGCGAGGGAAACGCAAGCAGCAACACCCATTTGCGTCAGAGAGCTAGCCCAAGGGCGAACCTTCTTCCAGAACGGCATATTTTGCCACTGGTGCGGTGCGGGTTGGGCTTCAGGAATGAGCGGCGTCGCCAGGCGAACAGGTTCATTCTCAATGGCAGCCATCACGCGGGCTGAAATATCAAAGTTGAGAGTCTGTGCTGTCTCACCGCGCATTGTGTCGCGGATGAGATGGTAGCTCTCCCAGGTTTTTTGCATTTCAGCAGAACGGGTCAGCTCGTTGAGCAGCTCCGAATCCAGCGTTTCACCATCCATTAAGGCGGAAAGTTTTTCTTTCTGCATGCCTAATACCTTTTCCAGTATTCCGCTATCGTCAACGCCTGATAAGCGGTTGAACTTTATTATCAATAGCTTCTCGTGCACGGAAAATGCGCGAACGTACCGTACCCACCGGACAATCCATGATAGCGGCTATCTCTTCATAGCTCAGACCATCCAGCTCCCGTAACGTGATTGCCATGCGTAAATCTTCCGGGAGCGACTCAATGGTACGGAACACTATTTGTCTCAGTTCTTCTGACAACATTAAGTTCTCAGGGTTCGAAATTTCTTTCAGCGCACCGCCACTTTCGTAATTTTCTGCTTCAATTGCATCCACATCACTTGCCGGCGGGCGTCGCCCCTGAGCAACCAGGTAGTTTTTTGCCGTGTTCACGGCGATACGGTACAGCCAGGTATAGAAAGCACTATCTCCCCGGAACGAATCCAGCGCACGATAGGCCTTAATAAAAGACTCTTGTACTACGTCAGGCACGTCGCCAGACGGTACGTAACGGGAAACCAGGCTCGCCACTTTGTGCTGATAGCGCACCACCAGCAAATTAAAGGCCTTCTGATCTCCCTTCTGGACCCGTTCGACAAGGACCTGATCCGTTAACTGCTCGCTCATCCGAGGTAATGTCTCCTCAAACCTAATTCCCATGCGTAATCAGAACGCCACTCCGTACACTGCACTATGAGCAAGCAACAGCTTAGAGCGGGCTATTATCGTAAAGTTCCGTTACGCCTTTGCTTTTTATCGATCGCGAATAGACAGTTCATTATCACTCATTATAAGTCTATCACCGCTAAATGAAGTGTCAGGCACGCAATAAACGTCTGAAATTAACTCGCAGAGTACCGTAACGAAACGTTTTTTTCATCCTAAAATCTGAGACTAACGACCCGCTTCGCAATAATTTTCGTTGATTGACAAACCACCGGCCCTCCCCTGCATGTTTAGCCATTACAACCACCATGAAAAAATAGCGTGCTAAACCGCCCTGTGCAGTGCTACATTCGCCAGACATTGTTTAGTAAATTAAACACAAATCATGACAACGACACCTGATCTCTCCTGTGATGTGCTGATCGTCGGCAGTGGCGCTGCCGGTTTATCCCTGGCGTTACGTCTGGCTGAACACAGCTCGGTGATTGTGCTGAGCAAGGGCCCGATTAGCGAAGGCTCTACCTTTTATGCTCAGGGCGGAATTGCCGCCGTGTTTGACGAAACGGACAGCATTGAGTCGCATGTGGAAGATACGCTCATTGCCGGGGCAGGATTGTGCGATCGCCACGCGGTGTCGTTTGTCGCCAGCAATGCCCGCTCGTGCGTACAGTGGCTCATCGATCAGGGCGTGCTGTTCGATACCGAAGTACAGGCTAATGGCGAAGCCAGCTACCACCTGACGCGTGAAGGAGGACACAGCCACCGACGTATTCTCCACGCAGCAGACGCCACCGGGAAAGCAGTCGAAACGACCCTCGTCGGAAAAGCTTTAAGCCATCCTAACATTCGCGTACTCGAACGAAGCAACGCAGTGGACCTGATCGTCTCCGATAAAATCGGCCTGCCCGGCACTCGCCGGGTCGTCGGAGCGTGGATCTGGAATCGCAATAAAGAAACTGTTGAAACCTGCGCGGCAAAATCCGTTGTTCTGGCAACGGGTGGCGCCTCGAAGGTGTATCAGTACACCACCAACCCGGACATCTCCTCAGGCGACGGAATTGCGATGGCCTGGCGTGCGGGCTGCCGGGTCGCCAATCTGGAATTCAATCAGTTCCACCCAACGGCGCTGTATCACCCTCAGGCGCGCAATTTCCTGCTGACGGAGGCCCTTCGCGGCGAAGGTGCATTGCTTAAACGCCCTGACGGCTCACGCTTTATGCCCGATTTCGATGAACGCGCCGAGCTCGCCCCGCGCGATATCGTCGCCCGAGCCATCGACCATGAGATGAAGCGTCTGGGCGTGGACTGTATGTATCTCGACATCAGTCATAAGCCGGAAGCGTTTGTGCGCCAGCATTTCCCGATGATCCACGAGAAGCTGTTGGGCCTCGGGATTGACCTCACCAAAGAACCTGTTCCCATCGTTCCGGCCGCACATTACACCTGCGGCGGCGTGATGGTGGATGATTTTGGGCGCACCGACGTCGACGGGCTGTATGCGATCGGCGAGGTCAGCTACACCGGCCTGCATGGCGCGAATCGTATGGCGTCTAACTCGCTGCTGGAGTGTCTGGTGTATGGCTGGTCGGCGGCGGAAGACATCAAAAAGCGCATGCCGTATGCGCGTGATGTTAAAACGCTGCCCGCCTGGGATGAAAGCCGGGTTGAGAATCCGGACGAGCTGGTCGTGATTCAGCACAACTGGCATGAGCTGCGGCTTTTTATGTGGGACTACGTCGGGATTGTGCGGACAACGAAGCGCCTCGAGCGCGCACTGCGCCGCATTACGCTGCTACAGCAGGAGCTGGACGAATATTATTCCCGCTTCCGGGTGTCCAACAACCTGCTCGAGCTACGCAACCTCGTTCAGGTTGCTGAACTGATTGTCCGCTGCGCGATGATGCGTAAAGAGAGCCGCGGCCTGCACTACACGCTGGACTATCCTGAGCTACTGGAAAACCCGCTGCCGTCCGTGCTCTCTCCGCTGGTTCACATGAACAAATAGAAGGCCTGGGTCAGCGCGGTGTAGCCTTCGGAATACTGCTGCTCTGGCCCGCGAATCACCAGCCTGTCGCTGAAGCATTCTCCAGGCCGTGGCGAAAAGGCCAGCAGCACCCGATGCGGGGGGCGCAAATCCGTTTCTGCAATATCAGTTCGCAGACGTAAATGCCAGCCCATCGACAGCGCCTGTTCGGTAAAGGTGTTGCCAATGCCCTCCGGCAACACCACGCAGAAAAATCCCTCTTCCGTAATGGCACTGGCCGCACAATTCAATAGGGTCACATGATCAAGGGATAAGGTGTAGCGCGCCTGCTCACGCTGCGGCGTACCGCAATCCACACCTTGCTCGTAATAGGGCGGGTTGCTGATAATTAAATCATACCGGCTATTTTCTTCGTTCAGCCACTGCTGAATATCCGCAGTATGAATGTGAATGCGGCTGGCCCATGGCGATTCACCCACGTTTTCAGCCGCCTGAGCTGCTGCGTCGGCATCCAGCTCGACGGCGTCAATGACCACTGAACCCTCGGTACGTTGCGCGACCATCAGCGCCAGAAGTCCGCTGCCGGTACCAATATCCAGGACGCGTTTTACCCGCACGATAGGTGCCCAGGCACCCAGCAGGATCCCGTCCGTCCCTACTTTCATTGCACAACGATCGTGGGCCACAAAAAACTGCTTAAACGTAAATCCGTTGCGACGAAGCACGGATGGAGACTGACTCATCATCAACAACCTTCTCAGAAAAATCCCTCTGGCGTCGGGGAGAGCACAATACCCGAGAACAGATAGCCATACAAACAGATGAAGATTACGGTCATTCCGTCTATAATCAGCGGCCCACACAGAGGTAGATCATGACTGTAACGACTTTTTCCGAGCTAGAACTCGACGATAGCCTGCTGGACGCGCTCCAGGAGAAAGGCTTCACACGCCCGACCGCCATTCAGGCTGCAGCCATCCCGCCTGCGCTCGAAGGCCGTGATGTCCTCGGTTCTGCGCCGACAGGCACCGGTAAAACGGCGGCGTATCTGCTGCCCGCGTTGCAGCATTTGCTCGACTTCCCGCGTAAAAAATCGGGCCCGCCACGTATTCTTATTCTGACCCCAACTCGCGAACTGGCGATGCAGGTGGCGGATCACGCTCGCGAGCTGGCGAAAAATACCCATCTGGATATCGCCACCATCACCGGCGGCGTGGCGTATATGAACCACGCTGAAGTCTTCAGCGAAAACCAGGATATCGTGGTGGCCACCACCGGCCGCCTGCTGCAATACATTAAGGAAGAAAACTTCGACTGCCGCGCAGTAGAAACGCTGATCCTCGATGAAGCAGATCGTATGCTGGATATGGGCTTTGCCCAGGATATCGAAACCATCGCCGGGGAAACCCGCTGGCGCAAGCAGACCATGCTGTTCTCGGCCACGCTGGAAGGCGATGCCATTAAAGATTTTGCCGAGCGTCTGCTTGAAGATCCTGTTGAAGTCTCTGCAACGCCATCCACCCGCGAGCGTAAAAAAATTCACCAGTGGTACTACCGTGCAGACGACATCGAACATAAAACGGCCCTGCTGATCAATTTGCTGCAGCAGGATGATGTCACCCGCTCCATCGTGTTTGTGCGTAAACGTGAACGCGTGCACGAGCTGGCAGGCTGGCTGCGTGATAAAGGCATCAACAACTGCTATCTCGAAGGCGAAATGGTGCAGATCAAACGTAACGAAGCCATTAAGCGTTTGACTGACGGCCGCGTAAACGTTCTGGTGGCAACCGACGTTGCTGCTCGCGGGATCGATATTCCTGACGTCAGCCACGTCTTTAACTTCGATATGCCTCTAAGCGGCGATACCTACCTGCACCGCATCGGTCGCACCGGTCGCGCAGGTAATAAAGGCACCGCCATTTCCTTAGTCGAAGCGCACGACTATCTGCTGCTGGAGAAAGTCGGTCGCTATATCGAAGAACCGCTCAAGGCGCGTGTGATCGACGAACTGCGTCCGACCACGCGGGCACCAAGCGTGAAGCTGAAAGGCAAACCGTCGAAGAAGGTGCAGGCGAAGCGTGACGAGAAGAAAAAAGCGGAGCAGGAAAAGCCGCGCGTGAAGAAACGCCACCGCGATGCTAAAAACATCGGTAAACGTCGTAAGCCAAGTGTCGCCGTGGCGACCGAAAAGAAGACGACTGAAGAGTAAAAAAAAGCCGGAGAGTTCTCCGGCTTTTTTATTTCCCACCCCTGAGAAATTACAGACTTTCAGTGAAAGTACGAGCGATAACGTCGCGCTGCTGTTCCGGGGTCAGGGAGTTAAAGCGAACCGCATAGCCGGAAACACGGATGGTCAGCTGTGGGTATTTTTCCGGGTGCTCAACGGCATCCATCAGCGTTTCACGACGCAGCACGTTCACGTTCAGGTGCTGACCGCCTTCCACGCGGACTTCTGGCTGTACGTTTACCGGAATTTCACGGTATTCGATTTCGCCCAGCTTGTTGACAGCAACAATCTGGTCTTCAGTGAAGCCGCCTTTTGCCACCAGGCAGCGAGCTTCGCCTTTCTCGCTGTCGAGCAGCCAGAAAGAGTTCAGCAGATCGTCATTAGCAGCTTTAGTAATCTGGATACCTGTAATCATTTGATGCCTCTCTTAGGATCGTCTATTCGTTTTGCGTTGGCCATACGCTGGCCAATTGGTAAAACCATTGTTGCTTGAGTGTATATATATCAGTCTGACACCCCGCAATCATTGATTTAAATCAATAGAATTAGTAGGTGTACTCAGTCCATCTATGAATTTTATTGTTTTACATCAACTTTCCCGGCGTATAAAAAGCACGTATACCGATCGTTTTTCATTCCTGGTTCACCGCCAATCGTCACAAAATTTTGCGCTAAAGAGAGAAGTCGTTAAGCTAACGCCAAACTATTCGCAGGAGAGCGAGATGACGACGCCCTTAACCTGGCACGACGTGCTGGCCAGTGAGAAAGAACAGCCTTATTTCATCAATACGCTGGCAACGGTGGCCTGCGAGCGTCAGGCCGGAACGACGATTTACCCACCGCAGAAGGATGTGTTTAACGCATTTCGTTACACCGAACTGAGCGATGTAAAAGTGGTCATCCTCGGTCAGGATCCCTACCACGGCCCGGGGCAGGCACACGGTCTGGCCTTTTCCGTTCGCCCCGGCGTGGGCATCCCGCCTTCCCTGTTGAACATGTACAAAGAGCTGGAAGGCACCATTCCAGGCTTTACCCGACCGACGCACGGTTATCTGGAAAGCTGGGCGCGACAGGGCGTGTTGCTGCTTAACACGGTGCTGACGGTACGCGCGGGACAGGCACACTCGCACGCAAGCCTGGGCTGGGAAACGTTCACCGATAAGGTCATTAGCCTCATCAATGAACACTGCGAAGGCGTAGTGTTTTTACTTTGGGGATCGCATGCGCAGAAGAAAGGGGCCATCATTGACCGCCAGCGCCATCACGTGCTGAAAGCACCGCACCCGTCTCCGCTATCTGCCCATCGCGGCTTCTTTGGTTCGAATCATTTTGTTCAGGCGAACGAGTGGCTTGCCCGGCGTGGGGAGCCGCCAATTGACTGGATGCCGGTATTGCCGACAGAGGAAGAGTAGAGATTAATCGTAGGCCGGGTAAGACATCGTCGTCACCCGGCTAAAATGCCCGGCGGCGCTCCGCTTGCCGGGCCTACGCGAGTTTCCTTATCAGGCTTTATTCTGACGCCACCATTCGGCCAGCAGCACACCGGTTGCTACCGAGACGTTCAGGCTTTCAACGTTGCCCGTGCCGTTGATAGCAACGCGCAGGTCGGACGAATCGAGTGCGGCATCGGACAGACCATCGCGCTCCTGGCCCAGTACCAGCACCATTTTCTTCGGCATGGTCGCTTTGAACAGCGGCGTACCCTCATGGCTGGAGGTGGTGACAATGGCGTAACCTGCTTTACGGAACTGAGCGAGCGCGTCGATGAAGCTGTCGCCGGTGATTGGCTGGACGTGCTCTGCACCGCCTTCCGCAGTGCGGATTGCCGCGCCTGACTCCAGCACCGCCGCATCCTGAACCACTACGCCTTTCACGCCGAAGTGCGCGCAGCTACGCATGATAGCGCCGAGGTTGTGCGGGTTGCCCACATCTTCCAGCGCCAGTACGCAATCCTCTTCTGCCGCTTCGCTCACCCACTGCATTACGCTTGTGCCGTTACGTTTTTTGATCAGGAAGCAAACGCCGCCGTGATGTTCGGTGCCGGACGCTTTCGCCAGCTCCGCTTCGTCGACCACGTGATAAGCTTTGCGGTTCGCCGCCATCCAGCGCAGGGCTTCTTTAAAGCGAGGCGTGACGCTCTGGATAAACCAGGCACGTACGATGCAGTCCGGGCGGCTCTGGAACAGGGCCTGACAAGCATTTTCGCCGTAGACGCGGGTTTCTTCCGCACGCTGACGGCGGATCACTTCAGGATCGACAAAGCTTTTGCCGCTGATCCCGCCGTGATCGGGTTTCTCTGCCGCTTCTTCGCCAGGCGCACGTGAAATGGTGCGCCACGGTGAATTTTCACGCGGCTGGCTGTCGCGGGAAGCACTGTCGCGATCGCGGAAACGATCGCCACGAGGTTTGCCGTCGCGAGGTTTACCATCACGACTGTCGCGCGCAGGACGACGACCACCTTCAGTACGGGACGGACCGCTGCGGCCTCCGCCTTTACCGGTGCGCGGGTTCGCCGTGCGTTTATCCGAGTCATCATCACTGCGGACATACATCACTTTGACCTTGCCGCTTTTGTTTTTCAGTTCGTCGTTCATCTTAATTCTCCACCTGCGCTGCGCGAAGCGCGAAGATTACCCGATGTGGCCAGGCTTCGCCATGATTTCGTACCAAAGACCGCGACTATTGTATTCATCGAATAAACCACATTGTCCTTTAAAACAGTCTCATCGATAATACGTAACATTACAGAAACATCTCGGCTATACAGGCCGTTTCCTGAACCCGATTACCCAGAGGTTAGCTATGAATACCGTTTGTGCCAGTTGCCAGGCGCTTAACCGTATCCCCGACGATCGTCTTAATGATGCGGCAAAATGTGGTCGCTGTGGCCATGAGCTGTTTGACGGCGATGTGATCAACGCAACCGACGCCACGCTGGATAAATTACTGAAAGATGATTTGCCGGTCGTGGTTGATTTCTGGGCGCCGTGGTGCGGACCTTGCCGCAATTTTGCGCCTATTTTTGAAGATGTGGCGGAAGAGCGCAGCGGAAAAATGCGCTTTGTGAAAGTGAACACTGAAGCGGAACGCGAGCTGAGCGCACGTTTTCGCATTCGCAGCATTCCGACCATCATGATTTTCCATAAAGGCGAAGTCATCGACATGCTGAACGGCGCTGTGCCAAAAGCCCCGTTTGACAGCTGGCTGAACGAAGCCACTCAGGCCTAATCTGCCGGGGCACGTCTTGTGCCCCACTTTCCCCTCTGCGACAATAGCGTTTTTCCTGCATAGCTTCCCGATGACTGAAAACGCCGTACTTCGTCTGCGCGCCGAACGCCTCGCTCGCGCCACTCGCCCGTTTCTCGCCCGTGGTAACCGTATCCGCCGCTGCCAGCGTTGCCTGCTGCCGCTTAAACAGTGCCTGTGTGAAACCTTAGCACCTTCCGCTGCACGGAGCCGTTTTTGCCTGGTGATGTTTGATACTGAGCCGATGAAGCCCAGCAATACAGGACGCCTGATTGCCGATATTCTGCCCGACACTGAAGCTTTTCAGTGGTCCAGAACCGAGCCTCCTCAGGCCTTATTGGATCTGGTTCAGCATCCCGATTATCAGCCAATGGTGGTCTTCCCGGCCTCTTACGCGGGTGCCGAAAGAGAGGTGATAACCGCACCTCCTTCCGGTAAACCGCCGCTGTTTATCATGCTCGACGGTACCTGGACGGAAGCCCGTAAAATGTTCCGCAAGAGCCCTTATCTCGACTCGCTGCCAGTGATCTCCGTCGATTTATCACGCGTATCGGCTTATCGCCTGCGTGAAGTCCACGCTGAAGGTCAATACTGTACGGCAGAAGTGGCCATTGCCCTGCTGGACCTGGCGCGTGATACCGATGCCGCCAGCGCGCTCGGTGAGCATTTTCAGCGCTTCCGTACCCGCTATCTGGCAGGAAAAACCCAGCATAAGGGAAACATCACAGTGCCAGAGACGGAAAGCGTTTAAAATCATTCAGGAACGATCGTCCGGGAGAGAGTGCGATGAGCCAACGGGGACTGGAAGCGTTACTGAGACCGAAATCTATTGCCGTCATCGGTGCATCGATGAAGCCTCAGCGCGCAGGCTATTTGATGATGCGCAACCTGCTGGCGGGGGGGTTTGGCGGCCCGGTGTTACCCGTGACGCCAAACTGGAAAGCGGTTCTGGGCGTACTGGCCTGGCCGGACATTGAAAGCCTGCCCTTTACGCCCGATTTAGCCGTTATCTGCACCCACGCCAGACGCAACCTGATGCTGCTTGACGCCCTTGGGCAGAAAGGCTGCAAAACCTGTATTATCCTTTCCGCCCCACCTGAACAGTTTAGCGATCTCAAAGCGTGCGCCGCCCGCTATCAGATGCGTTTGCTTGGACCAAACAGCCTCGGTCTGCTCGCCCCCTGGCAAGGGCTGAACGCCAGTTTCTCACCCGTGCCTATTCGGCGCGGCAAGCTGGCCTTTATTTCGCAGTCGGCAGCGGTTTCCAATACCATTCTCGACTGGGCCCAGCAGCGGGAAATGGGGTTTTCATACTTTATCGCGCTCGGCGACAGTCTGGATATCGACGTTGACGACCTGCTCGATTTTCTCGCCCGTGACACCAAAACCAGCGCCATTCTGCTCTATCTGGAACATCTCAGCGATGCCCGGCGTTTTGTTTCAGCGGCGCGTAGCGCCTCTCGTAATAAGCCAATACTGGTGATCAAAAGCGGCCGCAGCCCGGCGGCTCAGCGTCTTTTGCATGTCAATTCCGGGATGGATCCCGCCTGGGATGCGGCTATCCAGCGCGCAGGTCTGTTACGCGTGCAGGATACACACGAGCTCTTTTCCGCCGTCGAAACGCTCAGCCATATGCGTCCGCTTCGCGGCGAGAAACTGATGATCGTCAGCAACGGCGCCGCGCCGGCAGCGCTGGCGCTGGATGAGCTTTGGCTTCGCAACGGTAAGCTGGCCTCGCTCAGCGAAGACACACTCGCAGCACTTCAGGAAGCGCTTCCCGCCAGCGTCAATGCGGCAAACCCGCTCGATCTGCGTGATGACGCCAGCAGTGTGCACTACCAAAAAGCGCTGAGCATTTTGCTCGACAGCCAGGACTATGATGCCCTGCTGGTCATTCACTCTCCGAGCGCCGCTGCCCCCGGCACCGAAAGCGCGCAGGCGCTGATTGAAACACTTAACCGCCATGCTCGCGGGAAATACGTCACTATTTTAACCAACTGGTGCGGAGAGCATTCCTCGCAGGAAGCAAGGCGCCTGTTCAGCGACGCGGGTATTCCAACCTATCGCACACCGGAAGGCACCATCACCGCGTTTATGCATATGGTCGAGTATCGCCGTAACCAGAAGCAGCTGCGCGAAACGCCCGTTCTGCCGGACAATCTGACGGCCAACACCGCAGAAGCCCATATCCTGCTACAGCAGGCGATAACCGACGGCGCCAGATCGCTGGATACGCATGAAGTTCAGCCAATCCTCCAGGCCTACGGTATGCAAACGCTGCCGACATGGATCGCTGCCGACAGCGCGGAAGCCGTGCACATTGCCGAGCAGATTGGTTATCCGGTTGCGCTGAAGCTGCGATCGCCGGACATTCCCCACAAATCAGAAGTTCAGGGCGTGATGCTGTACCTGCGCACAGCAACTGAAGTACAACAAGCCGCTGACGCCATCTTCGATCGCGTGAAAATGGCATGGCCGCAGGCAAGGATCCACGGGCTTCTGGTGCAAAGCATGGCAAATCGTGCCGGAGCGCAAGAGTTGCGAGTGGTGGTAGAACACGATCCTCTGTTTGGTCCACTGATCATGTTAGGCGAAGGCGGAGTTGAGTGGCGTGCTGAAGATCAAGCTGCAGTAGCTCTGCCTCCGCTCAATATGAACCTCGCCCGCTACCTGGTTATTCAGGCAATCAAAAATAAAAAAATTCGTGGCCGGAGCGCGCTTCGTCCATTGGATGTGGCAGGGCTTAGCCAGCTTCTGGTGCAGGTGTCGAATCTGATTGTGGACTGCCCGGAGATCCAGCGGCTGGATATTCATCCGTTGCTGGCTTCGGCTAACGAATTTACTGCGCTGGACGTAACGCTGGAAATCGCGCCTTTTGAAGGCAATGCTGAAAGCCGACTGGCCGTTCGGCCTTATCCGCAACAATTTGAGGAGTGGGTGGAGATGAAGAATGGCGAACGCTGCCTTTTCCGCCCTATCCTGCCTGAAGATGAACCCCTGCTGATGCAGTTTATTTCCCGGGTCACTAAAGAAGATTTGTACTACCGCTACTTCAGTGAAATCAATGAATTTACCCACGACGATTTAGCCAACATGACCCAGATCGACTACGATCGTGAGATGGCTTTTGTCGCAGTTCTGGATTCGGGCGAGACTCGCGAAATCCTTGGCGTCACACGCGCTATTTCCGATCCGGACAATATTGATGCTGAATTTGCCGTGCTGGTGCGATCGGATCTAAAAGGGCTCGGACTCGGACGTCGGCTGCTTGAGAAACTGATCGATTACACCCGTGAACATGGGCTCACCCAGTTAAATGGCATTACCATGCCGAATAATCAGGGGATGATTGCCCTGGCGCGTAAGCTGGGTTTTGAGGTGGATATCCAGCTGGAAGACGGCATTGTGGGTTTAACATTGAGACTATCCTCACCGCCTTCGTGACTAAGCTGCTGGAAATGTTGACCACTTTCGCGGGCACTGGTGGTATTATTGCTCGCTTCTGTCGTCTGCATGGTACAGAGGACCCTTGATTAATCAGAGAAGAATCGCACTGTGATGTTGTCAAAATTTAAGCGCAACAAGCATCAACAACACCTTGCTCAACTACCCAAGCTTTCTCAGTCAGTTGATGATGTCGAGTTCTTTTACGCCCCTGCGGATTTCCGCCAGGCGCTGTTGGCAAAGATCGCCAATGCCACGCGCCGCATCTGCATTATTGCCCTCTATCTGGAACAGGATGACGGTGGTAAAGCGATTCTGCAGGCGATCTATGACGCCAAACGTCAACGGCCTGAGCTCGACGTACGCATTCTCGTTGACTGGCACCGTGCACAGCGTGGCCGTATTGGTGCTGCTGCCTCAAACACCAATGCCGACTGGTATTGCCGCATGGCGCAGGAAAATCCTGGCGTGAACGTGCCCGTCTACGGCGTTCCGGTCAATACCCGCGAAGCGCTCGGCGTTCTGCATTTCAAAGGTTTTATCATTGATGACTGCGTGCTTTACAGCGGCGCCAGTCTGAACGACGTTTATCTCCATCAGCATGATAAATATCGCTATGACCGCTACCAGGCCATCCGTAACGCCCGGATGGCGGATATCATGTTTGACTGGGTTGAACAGAATCTTGTGCATGGCCGCGGCGTGAATCGTCTCGACAGCTGCGAGCGCCCCAGGAGCCCGGAAATCAAGAACGATATTCGTCTCTATCGCCAGGAGCTTCGCGATAGCGGATATCATTTCCATGGCGACGCAGATAACGAACAGCTGTCGGTTACACCGCTGGTCGGGCTCGGCAAATCAAGCATGCTCAATAAAACTATTTTCCATTTGATGCCGTGTGCTGAAGAGAAGCTGACCATCTGCACACCGTATTTCAATCTGCCCGCCGTGCTGGTGCGTAACATTATTCATCTTCTGCGTCAGGGCAAGAAGGTTGAGATCATCGTCGGGGATAAAACAGCAAACGACTTCTATATTCCGGAAGATCAGCCGTTCAAAATTATCGGTGCGCTCCCCTATCTGTATGAAATCAATCTGCGCCGCTTCCTGAGCCGTCTGCAGTATTACGTGAATACAGATCAGCTGGTGGTGCGCCTGTGGAAAGATGAGGACAACAGCTATCATCTGAAAGGTATGTGGGTGGACGACGAGTGGATGCTGCTGACCGGCAACAACCTCAACCCGCGCGCCTGGCGTCTCGATCTGGAGAATGCCGTTCTCATTCACGATCCTAAACAGCAGTTGGCTGAAGCACGTGAGAAAGAGCTGGCGCTGATTCGTACTCACACCACGGTGGTAAAACACTACCGTGACCTGCAAAGTATTGCCGATTACCCGGTGAAAGTTCGCAAGCTGATTCGCCGTCTGCGGAGAATCCGCATCGACAGACTTATCAGCCGTATTCTGTAATCCCAGCCCCGCATCGTCGGGGCTTTTTTTGGGAGAAACTATGCGTGCTTTAGTTCTATTGTCTTCCTTATGGCTATGCGGCTGTAGCCATATGGCAAACGACGCCTGGAGCGGCCAGGACAAAGCACAGCATTTCATTGCTTCAGCGATGCTCTCTGCTGCCGGTAACGAATACGCTCAGCATCAGGGATACAATAAGGATCGCAGCGCGGCCTACGGACTGATGTTCTCGATAAGTCTCGGTGCCGGTAAAGAACTTTGGGACAGCCGCCCGTCTGGCAGCGGCTGGAGCTGGAAAGACTTTGCCTGGGATATCGCCGGGGCCACAACCGGCTATGCGGTCTGGCAAATGGCGCATCAGTAAACTTACAGGCGTAACCCCTTCCCTTTGCTGTGCAGCATGAGCGACACCAGAAATGCGATCGCGCTCAACAGGGTCACATACCAGAAGAATGCACTTTCGAAACCGACGGATTTCAGGGAAAGCGCAACATATTCAGCAGAGCCGCCAAACAACGCATTCGCCACGGCGTAAGACAATCCCACACCCAGCGCACGAACCTGCGCCGGAAACATTTCCGCTTTCAGGATCCCGCTTATTGATGTGTAAAAACTCGCGATGAGGAGAGCACACATTACCAGAGCAAACGCCGCATAAGGCGAATGGACATGCTGAAGCGCCGTGAGGATAGGTACAGTAAAGAGCGTTGCCAGGCCGCCGAAGCAGAGCATTGACGTACGGCGACCCATTCTGTCAGAGAGTGCACCAAACAGCGGCTGAACGAGCATATAAACAAAGAGTGCCGCGGTCATCACAATGCTGGCAACGCTGGCGCTCATGCCCGTCGTGTTTACCAGGTACTTTTGCATGTAGGTTGTGAAGGTATAAAAAACAAGCGATCCACCGGCCGTAAAGCCCAGCACCATCAGAAACGCTTTGCGATTTCGCCACAGCCCTTTAAACGACCCCGCCTCTTTCAGTATGCGCGTTTCTTTCTGTGAGGTTTCGTCCAGCTGACGGCGAAGCCAGAGCGCAACCAGCGCCAGAACCGCCCCCAACGCGAAGGGGATACGCCAGCCCCAGGCATGTAAATCGTCACTGCTGAGCATCTGCTGCAGGATCACGACCACCAGTAACGCCAGCAGCTGGCCGCCGATTAGCGTCACATACTGGAAAGAGGCGAAGAAACCTTTGCGCCCCTCTATTGCCACCTCACTCATGTAAGTTGCACTAGTGCCATACTCACCGCCCACTGACAGCCCCTGAAACAGGCGAGCCAATAAAAGTAAGGCCGGAGCCCAGGTACCAATGACTGCGTAGCCCGGTAAGCAGGCAATCACCAGGGAACCAAAGCACATCATACACACCGAGATGAGCATGGATTTTTTACGACCATGACGATCGGCAATTCGGCCAAACAGCCAACCGCCAATAGGGCGCATCAAAAATCCGGCCGCAAAGACCCCTGCTGTTTGCAGCAGTTGCGTAGTTGTGTTGCCTGTTGGGAAAAAAATATGAGCGAAGTAGAGTGAGCAAAATGAGTAGACGTAAAAATCAAACCATTCAACCAGGTTCCCGGATGAGGCTCCAACGATAGCCCAGACCCGGCGTCGGGTGCCATCTCCCGTTAATGACTCACGGGCTGAAAGTGTATTCTCAGTCATTGTTATTATGCTCCAGCGTAAAACCAGGTCGGCGATGACGAAGCTATCCTCATCGTCATAGCCGAACAATTAGTGAACAACATGTTACATAATTGTTATATCTTTATTTGAGATGTATATCACGATTTTCATTAGCATGCTCAGCAATGCGAGGGGGTTACGGCCAAAATGGGAGTAGAGGAAGAAGAGTTGTGGATATATCTGTGGTTGGCTCGGGTATAAACGCAAAAAACCCCGACCGGATGGTCGGGGTTCTTCACTTGTTTGATGCCTGGCAGTTGTATTCCGGGCAGCACTGTGTGCTGTGCAAATTCGTTCCCGACGAATTTGTCCCACTCAGGAGAGCCCTCACAGGCAAACAGCAGACAACAAAAAAACCCCAT